>JAJZFE010000250.1 GCA_021798655.1 Acidobacteriota bacterium
CTGCTCAGCATCCGTCGCGCCGGCGCCGACTTCATCGTCACTTACTTCGCGAAAGATGCCGCGAAGGTTTTGGGCTGAGCCACTGCGGTTTGCTGACTGAGGAACATCTCCGCCTCCGCCTGGCGTCTGCGCACCAGGCCCGGAACCACTTCGCCACCGGCATGCACCCACAGACCAAACTGAGACGCCGCGCCCGCGAAGTCGCCGGCGTTCACCTTGCGCAGCAGCGTGGACTGCAAGAAATTTCCGCGCCCCGCATTGAAGCAGAAGTCCACCATGGCATCGAACTGCCCCTGCAAGATCGCCGCCGTCACCTTCCGATTCACACACCGCACCGCGTCCCCAAGGTCAGCGAGCAGCATGGCCTCAGCCTCTGCGTCGGTAACCTTCACACCCTCGCCCAGCCCGGGTCCTGTATGGCCATATCCCACCGTCCACACGCCCACGGAATCCTGATATGCATCCAGGCGAAGACCTTCAAAGCTCTTCGTGAGCGCCAACCCCTTCTCGCTATACGTAAACTCATGCATCAAAAGCGCACCTCCATGAGCGCCGTGATTCTCTTCAAACGCCTCCTGCAAACCCGATTCAGCGCCCTTGCATCGCGGATGGCTGCTCGAACATCAAATGACGCTGGGCCATCACAGCGGCTAAACTAAGCTGTCGAATAAACCCGGAACGAGCGCGCTGCATCCCCGCGCTGCATTCCGACGAACGCCCAACGAACGGAGCTCACTGACGTGGCAGAAACTATCTATGACCTGGTCATCATCGGCGGCGGCCCAGCCGGCTACACCTGCGGCATCCGCGCCGCGCAACTCGGCCTCAAGGTCGCACTCATCGAAAAGACCGACGTGCTGGGTGGCACCTGCCTGCACTGGGGCTGCATCCCCACCAAGGCCATGCTCTTCACCGCCGAAGTCTGGGACCATCTGAAGCACGCAGAAAGCTACGGCATCGAAGGCGTCTCCGCGCCCACGCTCAACTGGGCCAACCTGCTCAAGCGCAAGGCAGACATCATCGTGAAGCACACCAAGGGTCTCGACTTCCTGATGAAGAAGAACAAGATCACGGTTGTGCGCGGCCACGGCCGCCTCACCGGTCCTGCAAAAGCTGGCGTCTTCACCATCGACGTAACCGCCACGGACAAAGGCAAGGCCCAGGCCTCCGAGCAGCAGACCACCACCCAGGTCCTCGGCAAGAAGGTCGTGCTCGCCACCGGCTCCGACGCGCGCATGCTCCCGGGTTACAAGGCCGACGACACGATCCTCACCAACATGGAGATCCTCACCCTGCCCGCGCTGCCAAAGTCGCTCATCGTCATCGGCTCAGGCGCCGTCGGTGTGGAGTTTGCCTCCATCTTCCGCAGCTTTGGAGCTGAGGTCACCATCCTCGAAGCCCTGCCGCGCGTGGTTCCCGTTGAGGATGAAGAGGTGTCCAAGGAGCTTACTCGCGCCTATAAGAAGCGCGGCATCGACGTGAACGTCGGCTGCAAGGTCGAGAAGATCGAGAAGGTCAAAGCCGGTGCGAAGGTCAGCTTCACCGACGCCGCGGGCAAGCCGCAGGTCAAGGAGGCCGAGAAGGTGCTCGTCGCCGTCGGCCGCGGCCCACGCACTGCAGACGCAGGCATCGACAAAGTGAAGATCACGCTCGACCGTGGATTCATCCCCGTCAACGAGTGGATGGAGACCACGGAACCCGGCGTCTATGCCATCGGCGACATCGTCGTTGGGCTGCCACAACTCGCACACGTGGGAGCCATGAGCGGAGTCGTCGTCGCCACCAGGCTGGCCGGAAAGTATGCTCGCCCCGTCCGCAAGGACCGCGTCCCAGGATGCACCTACTGCGATCCGCAGATTGGCAGCGTCGGCCTCACCGAGGCGCAGGCCAAGGAAAAGGGCTATCAGGTCAGGGTTGGCAAGTTCCCCTTCGTCGGCAACTCCAAGGCCACTATTGTTGACTCGCATGACGGCTTCGTGAAGGTCGTCTCCGACGCCAAGTACGGCGAGGTTCTGGGCGTCCACATCATCGGCCCGCAAGCCACCGAACTCATCGCCGAGTGCGTCGTCGCCATGGAGATGGAGGCCACCGTCGAAGAGCTGATGTTCACCATCCACGCCCATCCCACGCTCTCGGAGAGCCTGCTCGACGCCTTCTCCAGCGTCGAGGGCATGGCCATCAACGTTTAGGAACCCAGCCCCTGGAGGAACTCGTGAACATGGAACAAAGGCCTCCGTTTCCGCCGTTCACTCACGAAACTGCCGTCGAGAAGGTCCGCAAGGCAGAGGACGCATGGAATGGCAGCGATCCCCAACGCGTCGCGCTGGCCTACTCCATCGACAGCCGCTGGAGGAACCGCAACGAGTTCATCAACGGTCGCGAGGAGATCGTCGCATTCCTCACGCGCAAATGGCAACGCGAGGCTGACTATCGCCTCATCAAAGAGCTTTGGACCTTCGCCGGAAACCGTATCGCGGTGCGCTTCGCCTACGAATCCCATGACGAAGCCGGTCAGTGGTTTCGCTCCTACGGCAACGAAAATTGGGAGTTCGACTCCAATGGCCTCATGACTGCTCGCCACGCCAGCATCAACGATCTCGCGATCACTGAGGCACAACGCCTGTTCCACTGGCCCGCAGGCCGCCGTCCCGACGATCACCCGTGCCTCAGCGATCTCGGCCTGTAGCAACGTTATGCACATCCACCTCCTCCAACTCGGCCGCATCTCCTACGCGGAAGGTCTGCGCCTCCAAGCCGAGGTCGTCGCCGCGCGCAAGACGGGCGTCATCGGCGACACGCTCCTCCTGCTCGAACACCCGCCCGTGCTCACGCTTGGCCGCAACGCGTCGCGCGCAAACATCCTAGCCAGCGATGAACTGCTTGCCCAGCGCGGCGTCGATATCCACGAGATCAACCGCGGCGGAGACGTCACTTACCACGGTCCCGGCCAGCTCGTCGGCTACCCCATCTTCGATCTGCGCGGCGACCTTCCCGGCAAACGCGGTCCGCATCTGGGTCCAGTCGACTTCGTCCGCCTCATGGAAGAAGCGCTCATCCTCACCTGCAAGGACTTCGGCGTCCCTGCACAGCGCATCTGCAAGCTCACCGGCGTCTGGACGCTGGCTGGCGGCAGCGTCCGCGAGAAGAAGATCGCAGCCATTGGCGTCCACGTCTCGCAGGCCGTCACCTCGCACGGCTTCGCGCTCAACGTCTCCACCGACCTGCGCGACTTCGATTGGATCGTCCCCTGCGGCATCACCGACCGCACCGTCACCTCCCTCGAACTCGAATCCCCGCAGGCTCCTCCACCCACGTTGGAGCAGGCCGCCAACAGCGTCTCCGCCAACTTCGGACGCGTCTTCCAGCGCCAGATGCTGGCCGCCGAATCTCTCGACGAGTTACTCGCCGTACACCACTCAACCCGCTGATCATCCCGTACCGATCGGTATGAAATAGCCCTTTTATGTGCTCACGCATCCTATCGACAGCCGTATAATCTTGAGGTTGCGCTGTTATGCGCCGCACACTCTCCCGGAGAACCTTCCCCATGTCAATCGACGTCGTTATGCCCCAGATGGGCGAATCCATCACCGAAGGCACCCTCACCAAGTGGCTCAAGAAGCCTGGCGACACCGTCGCCCGCGATGAACCCCTCTTCGAGATCTCTACCGACAAGGTTGATGCCGAGATTCCTTCGCCAGCCGCCGGAACGCTTGGCGACATCAAGGTGCAGGAGGGCGCAACCGTTACCGTTGGCACGGTCGTTTGTGCGATCGACGAATCGGGTGCAGTCGCCGCGGCGAGCGCGACACCTGCTGCTTCCGCACCGAAAGCTGAGGCCGCTCCAGCAGCAACCCCGGTGGCTCCTGCGACAGCGCCTGCGGCCGCTGGTCCGGGCACCGAGGTCCTGATGCCCCAGATGGGCGAGTCCATCACGGAGGGCACGCTCACCAAGTGGCTCAAGAAGATCGGCGACACCGTCGCGCGCGACGAGCCCATCTTCGAAATCTCCACCGACAAGGTCGACGCAGAGATCCCCTCACCCGTCGCCGGAACGCTCTCGGAGATCCGCGTTCAGGAGGGTCAGACCGTCACGATCAACACCGTGGTCGCCATCATCGGCGGCGGTGCCGCGGCTCCGGCAGCAACACCGCAACCCGCCGCGGCAACTCCTGCAGCGGCTGCGCCGAGTACCCCCGCGCCCTCACCCGCTGCCCCTGCGGCCTCGGTCGGCGAAGCTCCTCGCTCCTCGCCGCTGGTCCGCAAGATCGCGTCCGAGAACAACGTTGACCTCCGCGCAATCCCCGGAACCGGCGCCTCCGGCCGCATCACCAAACAGGACATCCTCGGCCACCTCGAAGGCGGACATACCGTTGCACCGGCAGCAGTCGCCGCACCAGTCGCGGCAGCGCCAGCACCCATTGCCGCCGCGACGCCTGCAAAGACAGCCGCTGTTGCAGCTCCAGCACCCATGCCCGGCGAACTTGTACCGCTCTCCAAGATGCGCTCGATCATCGCGAAGCGCATGGTCGAATCCAAGGCCACCAGCCCGCACGTCCACACCGTCTTCAAGGTGGACATGACCCGCATTGTGAAGCTGCGCGAGAAGGAGAAGGGCAAGTACGAGCAGCGCAATGGCGTGAAGCTGACTTACATGCCCTTCATTACGCGGGCTGCCATTCAGGCCCTGCGCAAACACCCCATCGTCAATGCGTCGATGCAGGGCGAGGCGATCCTATACAACAAGAACATCAACATCGGCATCGCTGTCGCGCTGGAGTGGGGACTGATCGTACCGGTCATCAAGCAGACAGAGGAGAAGAGCTTCCTCGGCATTGCCCGCGCCATCGTCGACGTCGCCGACCGCGCCCGCGGCAAGAAGCTTGCCCCCGACGAGGTCGCCGGCGGAACCTTCACGCTCACCAACTCCGGCATCTTCGGCGAGGAGTTCGGAACCCCGATCATTGCGCAGCCGCAGTCGGCGATTCTGGCCATCGGCGGTCTCAGCAAGGAGCCGCTCGTGCTCACCGACAAGGACGGACAGGACACCATCGCCATCCGCAGCGTACAGCACTTCGTGCTCGGCTTCGACCATCGCATTATCGACGGTGCGGACGCCGGCAAGTTCATGTCCGACTTCAAAGCCTGCCTCGAGAACTGGTCAGAGGATATCGGGTAGGAGAGTTTCCATACCCCCTCCCCCCTGTTTCCTCAAAGTCTCTGAAGTCAGCATCATGCGTGCAAGTGCTTCATAAAGTATTCACCCGTATGGCCTTGCGCGCAAAGTATTCATAGCAGGCTGATGGCGAGGGGAGCTGTTCCCTCGCCGCAGCCCGGCAGTGTTGCTAGTTGTGTTTCTCCATCAAATACGCAAGCGCGAGATGCGCTGCGGTCCACAGCGCGCTCAAGGCTGCGATGACGCCCTTCAGCCGTTGCACACTGCGCTCATGTGACTCGACTCTTGCTTCCAATTGATGCAGTCGCCCCGGTTGTCCGATCCCCATCAACTGCTGCATCTGCGCCTTCAGGACGCTCAACTCCTGAAGCACCTGGCTTTCAAAATCCGTCATCGCCCACCTCTTCCTCCGTAAACATTTATCCTCACGCGGTTTCATTCAGCGGCATATTCACGAACACCGCGCTGGAAAGGCGCGAGTACAGCGGCGGCGTACTCGCGTCGTACATGCGGACGTAGTAGCGCTCCAACTGCGCAGTGGATGGAATAGAAAAGCTGCGCACCGGGCTGCGCAATACCAGGTCCGCACCATCCACCCCCATACCGAACCACCAATCTCTCAGCCGCACCTCAAACCCACCGCCAGCAGGCGGATCCATTCCGGCATCCACTTGCATGGCAGTATCCGACAAGCTCGTCACGGTCAACTGCTGCAGGTTCGCAAGCACCTGACCGGGCGCGCTCGAGGCCGTCAGCGGCAGATACGCATCCACCGCAATCTCTTCGCTCAACTTCAATCCAATGCCCGCAGCCCACTCCGTCGCCCAGTCATTCGCGAAGCTCACCTTGTAGTGCCGCACCTCGGGCACCGCACTGCCATCGGTCACGACGACACTGCGCACGATCAGCGACGAGGTCACCCCCTCGCTGGTAATCGCCAGCACGTCGCCGGGCCATATGTCCTGCGCAGGATTCACCAACGCATACGAGCCTGCAACCGCTGCCGTGCGACTGGTCGCAAACGCCAGCACCGCCTGTGCCGCACTCTCGCAATCCGTGCTGCTGCGCGCCATGGGAAGAGTAACTCTCCCCATCCATCGACACGTTCCCGGGGCACCATTTACGGCCTCGGAGGCAATGCTTGCAGCGTCCGCAAGTCGTGCCACCGAGCGGCGTCCGTTGCGGTAGAACACCGTCACGCGCTCTCCGGCGACAGGAACACGTCCGGCGAGGAACGTAACCTTGCCCGGTGCTCCCGCGGCTGTGCCATAGCTGGTCGTGCAGTCGACGCCCTGCCCCGCCACACCAATCAGTCGAGTCTGCAACGTTCCACTCGGCAGCGTGCTCACAACCCACAGGCTGCCAGGTCGCGTGATGCTGATCGCCGCCACGGAACCAAACATCTGCGTGGCGTTTGCGAGAACGAAGGCGCATGTCGCGGGTGTGCTGGTCAGCGTCCCGCCCGCGGCGATGCTGTCGTAGATCACCGTCGCAGGGGTGTTCGACGCAGCTCCCTCATCGACAAGTTCGAACACCACCTGCATCGGCGCGGTTACGCCGCTGGTGCTGCCGAAGCCCTGCACCACACCATCGACCATGCAGTAGTAGGGCTGCATCACGCGCTGCATCTCAACGCAGTGCAGCCGCATCCGCAGCGTGTACAAGTGGCCTGCAGTCGGCGTAAACACCGTGCCGACCTCGACCCCATTGACCACTGGAACGATGACCGTAACGCCACCGGTTCCACTCACGCTCTGGCGCACGCGAAACCCCGCAAAGCACTCGGCGAGTACAGGAAGGCCCTGATACATTCCGGCGAGCATCCCGTCACATGCCGCGGCAAGCGTGACTCCGCTGAGTTGCACAATGACCGATCCGCCCATCTCCACCGCATCGATCGCAGTCAGCG
>JAJZFE010000163.1 GCA_021798655.1 Acidobacteriota bacterium
GGTGGATGGCGTGCCGGCGTGTGCGAACAAGATGCTGCTGGAGGAGATCGTCCGCAAGGACTGGGGGTTTGAGGGGTTTGTGACGTCGGACTGCGGCGCGGTGGACGACTTCTTCGAGAAGACGGCGCACCATTACTCGAAGGACAAGGACGGCGCGGCGGTGGCGGGCATTGAGGCGGGGACGGACACGAACTGCGGCTCGACGTACCTGGCGCTGACGGACGCGGTGCAGAAGGGGTTGATCGCGGAGTCGGCGATGGACGTGTCGCTGGAGCGGCTGTTTACGGCGCGTTTCAAGCTGGGGCTGTTCGATCCGAAGAGCATGGTGGGATATGCGGCGATTCCGTTCAGCGAGGTGGCGTCGGCGGGGCACCATGCGCAGGCGCTGGAGGCAGCGGAGAAGTCGATGGTGCTGCTGAAGAACGAAGACCACATGCTGCCGCTGAAGGCGGGAGTGAAGACGATTGCGGTGGTGGGGCCGAATGCGGCGGCGCTTTCAGCGATGGAGGGCAACTACAACGCGGTGCCGAAGAACTATGCGCTGCCGCTGGATGCGTTGGCGACGGCGATGCCGGGAACGCGCGTGGTGTATGCGCAGGGTTCGCCGTATGCCGATGGCGTGGTGCTGCCGGTGCCGCGGACGATGTTTGCGACGCGCGGCGAGACGGGGCTGAAGGCGGAGTACTTTGCGAACGACGCAATGAGCGGAACGCCTGTGTTGACGCGGGTGGACAAGCAGATCGACTTTGACTGGAACTCGGCGAGCCCGGTGGCGGGCGTGCCTGCGGACCACTTTGCGGTGCGGTGGACGGGGACGATTGCTGCGCCGGCTGCGGGGACGTATGCGTTCCGGATGCGGCTGGCGCACTGCTATCCGTGCGGCGACCACGAACGGTTTGCGGTGTACCTGGACGGGAAGCAGGTGGCGGGGTTTGCGTCGCCGGACCAGGCGGAGTTTCGCGGGAGTGATACGCCGCAGTTCGAGATGACGTTTGCGGATGCGAAGCCGCACGCGCTGCGTGTGGAGTACAAGCACCATGCTCCGCTGTTCGGTGCGGGGATCACGATGGAGTGGCAGCCGAAGCCGGGCGCGCTGCTTGACGGCGCTGTGGCGGCGGCGAAGCAGGCGGATGTGGTGGTGGCGTTTGTAGGGTTGTCGCCGGAGCTTGAAGGCGAAGAGATGCCGATCAAGGTGGCAGGGTTTGCGGGCGGCGACCGGACCAGCATCGAACTGCCGGCGGCGCAGCAGCAGATGCTGGAGGCGGTGGCGGCGACGGGCAAGCCGCTGGTCGTGGTGCTGATGAATGGCAGCGCGCTGGCGGTGAACTGGGCGCAGGAACACGCGAAGGCGATTGTGGAGGCGTGGTATCCGGGCGAGGCCGGGGGCGAGGCGATTGCAGCAACGCTGCTGGGCCGGAGCAATCCGAGCGGGCGGCTGCCGGTGACGTTCTATGCGTCGGATGAGCAGCTGCCGGCGTTCACGGACTACTCGATGAAGGGACGGACGTATCGGTACTTCAAGGGCAGGCCGCTGTATGGGTTTGGGTATGGGATGAGCTACACGAGCTTTGCGTACTCGCACCTGAAGCTTTCGACGAGCACGCTGGCGGCGGGCGATACGTTGACGGTGGAGGCGGAGGTGAAGAACACGGGCACGCGCGCTGGCGATGAGGTGGCAGAGCTGTACCTGACGCCGCCGCAGAGTGCGGTGTCTCCGCAGGTGGAGCTGGCCGGATTTACGCGGGTACACCTGGCCGCAGGTGAGACGAAGCATGTGACGTTTGCGCTGGATCCGCGGACGCTGTCGCAGGTGGATGACAAGGGCGCGCGGGCCGTGGATGCGGGCAGCTACGCGGTGACGGTGGGCGGCGCGCAGCCGTCCGCAGGCAGCGGCGAGACGCGCGGCGAGGCGGCGACGGCGAGTGCTTCGGCGACGTTCAGCATCGACGGACACAGGGAGATGCCACGCTGATGCGAAGGGGCCTGCTGCTGTGTGTGGCGCTGATGGTGTGCAGCACAGGGCTGCGCGCAGAGACGGGAGAGGCCGCGTGGTTGCGCTATGCGCCTGTTTCGGCGCAGGCACGGGCGATGGATGCGTCGTTGCCGGAGAGCGTGGTGGCGCTGAGCCAGGGTGCTGTTGCCGACAGCGCGCGCGACGAGCTGGTGCGCGGGTTGCGGTCGATGCTGGGCCGCGAGATGGTGGTGCGGCGCGGCGTTGAACGCGATGCGTTTGTGCTGGGTACGTTCGCCGAGGTTCATGCGCTGCTGCCGCAGTGGAGCGCGCCGACGCAGAGGTTTGCGGGCGGGTTTGCGGTGCAGCGTGTGCGGCGCGGGGCGCATGGTTATTGGGTGATTGCAGGCGCGGACGAGCGCGGCGAGTTGTATGGCGTCTTCCACGTGCTGGAGGTTGTAGCGGAAGAGAAGGCACTGAGCGAGGATGTTGAGACGCCGGCAGCGGCGGTGCGCTGGGTGGACCAGTGGGACAACTTCGATGGTTCGATCGAGCGCGGGTATGCGGGGCGGTCGATCTTTTTTGACAAGGGGCATGTGCGCGCGGACCTGACGCGCGTGGGTGCGTATGGACGGCTGCTGGCGTCGGTGGGCATCAACGGATTGAACGTGAACAACGTGAATGCCGATCTGCATACGCTGGACGATGCGCACCTGCGGGAGCTGGCGCGGATTGCGGATGCGCTGCGGCCGTGGGGCGTGCGGATGGCGCTGTCGGTGGACCTGTCATCGCCGCAGGTGATTGGCGGGCTGAGTACGTTTGACCCGCTGAATCCGGGCGTTGCGGCGTGGTGGAAGACGCGCGTGGATGCGGTGTATGGGCTGATTCCAGACTTTGCGGGATTCACGGTGAAGGCGGATTCGGAGGGGCGCGCGGGGCCTTCGCAGTATGGGCGGACGCCGGCCGAGGCGGCCAATGTGCTGGCGCGTGCGCTGGCGCCGCACGACGGGATTGTGATGTATCGCGGGTTTGTGTATGACCATCATCTCGACTGGAAGAACAGGAAGGCGGACCGTGCGCGCGCGGGGTATGACAACTTTGCGTCGCTGGATGGAAAGTTCGACGAGAACGTGGTGGTGCAGATCAAGCATGGGCCGATTGATTTTCAGGTGCGCGAGCCGGTGAGTCCGCTGTTCGCGGCGCTGCAGCATACGAACGAAGCGATTGAAGTGCAGACGACGCAGGAGTATACGGGGCAGCAGCGGCACATGGTGTTCCTGGTGCCGATGTGGAAGACGGCGCTGGACACGGACATGCGCGCGAACGATGTGGCCACGCCGGTGAAGGAGATTGTGGAAGGGAAGAGCTTTCATCGGCCGCTGGGCGGGTTTGTGTCGGTGGTGAATGTGGGGCTGGAGGCGAACTGGCTGCACCATCCGATGGCGCTGGCGAACCTGTATGGCTATGGCAGGCTGGCGTGGAACCCGGAGCTGACGTCGCAGGAGATTGTGGATGCGTGGACGCGGTTGACGTGGGGCAACGATGCGCGGGTGGATGCGACGATCGATGCGCTGCAGATGGAGTCGTGGCGTGCGTATGAGGGGTACACGGGGCCGCTGGGGCTGGGAACGCTGACGGATATTATCGGCGTGCACTATGGGCCGGGGATTGAGTCGGCGGAGCGCAACGGATGGGGGCAGTGGATTCGCGCGGACCATGAGGGCGTGGGGATGGATCGCACGGTGGCGACGGGGACGGGGTATATCGGGCAGTATCCGCCGGAGTTGGCGGCGAAGTATGAGTCGCTGGAGACGTGCCCGGATGCGCTGCTGCTGTTCATGCACCATGTGCCGTACGGGCATGTGCTGCACTCGGGGAAGACGGTGATCCAGCAGATCTACGACGCGCACTATGACGGCGCGGCGACGGCGGCGACGTATGCACCGCGATGGGAGACGCTGCACGGGCTGGTGGATGAGGCGCAGTATGAGCAGACGCTGGCGCTGTTTACGTACCAGGCAGGACATGCGTTGGTGTGGCGCGATGCGGTGAGCGAGTGGTTCTGGAAGATGTCGGGCGTGGCGGATGCGAAGGGGCGCGTGGGGAGCTATCCGGAGCGGATCGAGGCGGAGTCGATGACGGCTGCGGGGTACAGGACGGTTGAGGTGACGCCGTGGGAGACGGCTTCGGGCGGCAGGGCGGTGGTGTGCGAGGATGCTGCGGGCTGCACGCTCAGCACGCGGCTGGAGCGGCCGGCGGGCGAGTACAGAGTTGCGGTGCAGTACTTCGACCTGAATGATGGCGCGTCGAGGTATGCGCTGCTGTTGAATGGCAGAGAGATCGGAGCGTGGACCGCCGACATGGTGCTGCCGAGCAGCAAGATGGATGGGCATACGGCGACGCGGTATACGCTGCCACGTGGTGTGGCGTTGAAGCCGGGCGATGCGCTGATGCTGCGTGGAACGCCGGATGGCAAAGAGCCGGCGCCGGTGGACTACATTGAAGTGGTGCCGGTGGGTGCGGGAGGTGTGCAGTGAAGATTGTGAGTGCGCGGGTGCTGGTGTGTTCGCCGGATCGAAACTTTGTGACGCTGAAGATCGAGACGGATGAAGGCATCTACGGGCTGGGCGATGGGACGCTGAACGGCCGCGAGATGGCGGTGGTGAGCTATCTGACAGAGCATGTGATTCCATGTCTGATCGGGCGCGATCCGTTCGACACGGAGGACATCTGGCAGTACTTGTATCGGGGGGCGTACTGGCGGCGGGGGCCGGTGACGATGAGCGCGATCGCCGCGGTGGACGTGGCGTTGTGGGACATCAAGGGCAAGGCGCTGAAGACGCCGGTGTACAACCTGCTGGGCGGGAAGAGTCGCCAGGGTGTGATGGTGTATACGCACGCGAACGGCAGGGACATCGACGAGACGGTGGCGTCGGTGCGGCGGTACATGGATGAGGGGTATCTCGCGGTGCGTGCGCAGTGCGCGGTGCCGGGCGTGGCGAGCAGCTATGGCGTGCCGAAGGGCGGCAAGCCGTATGAGCCGGCGGAGCGCGGGTTGCCGAGCGAGGATATGTGGTCCACGGAGCGGTATTTGAACTTTGTGCCGCAGCTGTTTGAGCGGCTGCGGAGCGAGGTGGGGCATGAGGTGCATCTGCTGCATGATGTGCATCACCGGCTGACGCCGATTGAGGCAGCGCGGCTGGGCAAGTCGCTGGAGCCGCACCACCTGTTCTGGATGGAAGATCCGTGCCCGGCGGAGTTGCAGGAGAGCTTTGCGCTGATCCGGCAGCACACGACGACGCCGATTGCGACGGGCGAGGTCTTCAACAGCGTGTGGGACGCGCATGAGCTGATTCGGCGGCAGTGGATCGACTACATCCGCATGACAATTGTGCACGGTGGCGGCATCACGCATTTGAAGAAGACGGCGGACTTTGCGGCGCTGTACCAGGTGAAGACGGGGTTCCATGGCGCGACCGATCTATCGCCGGTGACGATGGCGGCGGCGCTGCACGTCGGGATGGCGATTCATAACTTCGGCATCCAGGAGCACATGCACCACTCGGCGCTGACGGACCGCGTGTTTCCTCATGCGTACAGCTTCAGCGCGGGGTATATGGTTCCGGGGGATGAGCCGGGGCTGGGTGTGGAGATGGATGAGTCGCTGGCGGCGCAGCATCCGTATCAACGGGCGTATCTGCCGGTGGCGCGGAAGCTCGACGGCACGATGACGGACTGGTAGAGACAGAGGAGAGCGATGAAGCTGGTGTTGGAAGGCAAGGTTGCAGTGGTGGTGGGTGGCACGTCGGGGATTGGGCGGGCGATTGCGCTGGGGCTGGCGAAGGCGGGCGCGGATGTGGTGGCCAGTTCGCGCTCGCAGAGCAAGGTGGAGGAGGTCGCGGCAGAGATGGAGGCGCTGGGGCGCGAGACGGTGCGCGTGGCCTCGGATGTGGTGGATCGCGCGTCGCTGGAGCGGCTGTGTGCGGCCGTGATGGCGCGGTTCGGGCGCGTGGATATTCTGGTGAACTCGGCGGGGATTACGAGCAAGCAGCCGACGGTGAGCTTTCCGGAGGAGACGTGGGAGGCGATCATGGAGGTGAACCTGACGGGGACGCTGCGCGCGTGCCAGATCTTCGGGAAGGAGATGATCGCGCAGGGGGCAGGGCGGATCATCAACATCGCGTCGCTGGCGAGCTTTGTGGCGTTCTACGAGGTGGCCGCGTATGGCGCGAGCAAGGCAGGCGTGGCGGCGCTGACGCGGTCGCTGGCGGTGGAGTGGGCTCCGCTGGGGGTGTGCGTGAATGCGATTGCGCCGGGGATCATTCCGACGGAGCTGAACCGGAAGATCATCGAGACGGCTCGCGGGCAGGAGCTGCTGCTGCGGACGCCGATGAAGCGGTTTGGCGAGGCAGAGGAGGTGGTGGGCGCGGCGGTGTACCTGGCGTCGGATGCGGCGTCGTTCACGACGGGGCAGGTGATCGCGGTGGATGGCGGGCTGCTGGCCAGTGGGGTGAACCAGTAGCGAGGGCGCGCGGAGGCGGGCTTGCGCCTGCGGCGCTCGCTGCGGGGGTTTCTCCGCGGCGAAATGACAGCGGTTTGGGAGCGAGACGGGTCGAGGCCCATAAAAAGCTCGCCCTGTCCGAGAAAACGCAGATTCCCTTCGGGAATGACAAGCAGGAAGGGATATATCAACAAGAAAAGCCCTTTGGGAATGACAACCAAGAGGGGATATATCAACAGGAAAAGCCCCGGGGTCAGGCTCGGAGGCGGTCGCGGAGGTCGGAGGCCAGTTCGACGACGTGGCGGAGCTTGGGCTGCTGGGCCGGCTGGGCTTCGCGGAGGGCGAGTTGGGATTCGAGCAGGAGGCCGGCGAGGGTGGAGGCGAGTTCGCTGTTGAGGGCGGCAGCGGCGGCGACGCGGGCCTGGGCGCGGTCCTGGGCGCGGCGGGTGAGGGCGGCGCGGACCTGGCGGACGATGCGTTCGGTGTTGGAGAGGACGAAGTTGACCTCCAGCAGAGGAGCGCCGGCGGCGGCCTTATAGAGCTGCTCGGAGGCTTCGGGGTCGGCGGAGGTGAGGCTGTCTTCGAGGACGATGAGGGCGTAGTCGTT
>JAJZFE010000108.1 GCA_021798655.1 Acidobacteriota bacterium
ACCCCCTAACGACCCTCCGCACCGCCACCCTCCAACCCTCCCCACCATATCCAGTACACTGCACAAAACACACCCTCGATTCATCGGAGCCCCACTTGGCCCGTTTCACCGGACTTCTCGGTCTCATCACCTTCCTCGCCGTCGCCTACGCCTTCTCCACCAATCGCCGCGCCATCCGCTGGCGCACAGTGGCCTGGGGCCTTGGCCTCCAGATCCTCTTCGCCTTCCTCGTCATCAAGTGGTCCTTTGGCCAGACCATCCTCCACGCTGCATCCTCCGCCATCACCGCCATGCTCAGCCACGCCACCGACGGCTCTTCCGTCGTCTTTGGAGCACTCGGAACCCCCGGCAACCCCCTCGCCGTCCTCGCCTTCGCCGTCCTTCCCACCATCATCTTCATATCGGCATTTTTCGCGATCCTGTACCACATTGGCTTCATGCAGCGCGTCATCCGCGTCGTCGCCTGGATCATGCAGCGCACCATGGGAACCTCCGGAGCCGAGTCCACCAACGTTGCCGCCAGCATCTTCATGGGCCAGACCGAAGCCCCTCTCACCATCCGTCCCTTCCTCGCCGGCGCCACCAACTCCGAACTCATGACCATCATGACCTCCGGCATGGCCCACGTCTCCGGCGGCATCATGGCCGCATACATCAGCTTCGGCATCAACGCCCAGGACCTCCTCTCCGCCGTCATCATGACCGCCCCCGGAACCATCCTCGTCGCCAAGATGCTCGTCCCCGAGACCGAAGTCCCCGCCACCGCCGGAACCGTCATCATGCCCCCCAACGAGGAGCACAAAAACGACAACTTCATCGCCGCCATCGCCCGCGGCACCATCGACGGCGGCGCGCTCGCCTTCAACGTCGCCATCATGCTCATCAGCTTCCTCGCTCTCGTCGGCCTGCTCAACGGAACCCTGCTCGGCATCTCCAACATCGCTTGGGCTCACGGCATCCGCACCCCCCACTCGCTCAACGCCATCCTCGGATTCTTCTGCGGCCCCATCGCCTGGCTTATCGGCATCCCCTGGCACGAGGCCTCAGCCATCGGAAACCTGCTCGGTACCCGCGCTGTCCTCAACGAGTTCGTCGCCTACACCCAACTAGGCCTGCAGAAGAAGATGCTCACCCCCCGCACCTTCTCCATCGCTACCTTCGCCCTCTGCGGCTTCGCCAACCTCGGCTCGATCGGCATGCAGATCGGTGGCATCGGAGCACTCGTCCCCAACCGCCGCAACGATCTCGCCCGACTCGGCCTGCGCGCCATGCTCGCCGGAACCATGGCCAACCTCATGTCCGCGGCCATCGTCTCCATGCTCATCAAATAATGCCCCGCACCAAACTCAGCGCAGCAGCAGCACAATCAACACGATCAGCAGAATCAGGCTGATGCCTCCACCGCCATAGTGCCCTACTCCAGGCCCCATCCGATAACCACCAAAGCCAAACAGCAAAATCAGTACGATCAAAAGAATAATCATCGAGTCTCCTCGCAGTGAGTCTTCACCGCAACTCCATGTGATGCAGATTTCGCCTCACCCGCCATCTTCCTCCACCGTCAGCGCCAGCCATCACATCGCACCCCCACCCAACCCTGTAGAATCGTGCCCGTCATGCAGAACGACATCGTTCAGCAACTCGAGCAACGTCTGGGTCGTGTCCACGCCCGGCAGCGCCTCGGTATCGAGCACGATCACGAAGCCATCTTCGGCCACGGCATCAACTTCTTCCATCCCGAAAACTGGTACTCCGGCCACGCCGCACTCCGCCTACTGCTCAAGCTCACCGGCCTCTACCGGCGCGGCAACAACAACACCACCCGCATCCAAATCCGCCATAACCATGTCTTCCTGCCCGGCCTCCCACCGCTCTTCGACGGCTTCACCATCCTCCACCTCACCGACCTGCACGCCGACATGAACCCCCGTCCCATGCAGCGTCTCATCGAACTCCTCCCCACCCTCCAATACGACCTCTGCGTCCTCACCGGCGACTTCCGCGGCAAGACCTTCGGCCCCTTCGACGCCGCGCTCCACGCCCTCGCTCAGGCTCGTCTCCACCTCCACGGCCCCGTCTTCGCCGTCCTCGGCAACCACGACAGCATCCGCATGCTCCCCGCCATCGAAGCCATGGGCATCCGCATGCTCCTCAACGAGTCCACCTCCATCACCCGCGGCGACCAGCACCTCTACCTCGCCGGAATCGACGACGCCCACTACTACCGCGCCGACAACATCCACAACGCAGCCGCCAACATCCCGCCCCACGCCACCGCCATCCTCCTCTCCCACACCCCCGAGGTCTACCGCCAGGCCGCCCACGCCGGCTTCCACCTCATGCTCAGCGGACACACCCACGGTGGCCAGGTCTGCCTCCCCGGCTCCATCCCCATCACCCTCGACTCACGCCTCCCCCGCCACCTCGGCGCCGGCCCCTGGTCCTACGCCACCATGCATGGATACACCTCCGTCGGCCTGGGCTCCTCCATCGTCCCCGTCCGCTTCAACTGCCCCCCGGAGATCACCCTCCACCACCTCCACCCTGCCCTCAGTAAGGACGCTCCCGCAGATGCAGCCGGAAAAACACCACCGACAGCACCACCTCGCCTGCGAAGAACAACCCCACCACTACCGCCATCTCCACCACCCGCATCGGCACCAGCCTCCAGCACGCCAGCAGCGGAAACAGCGACTCCGGAATCTGATCCAGCCCCGTAGCCCGGCTCCCCGCCACCAACCGCAGCCTGCGCTTCACAAAACTCGAAAACAAATCCCCGCCCATCGCCGCCAACCCTACCAACGCGCCCACCTTCCATCCCCAACCCACCACCTCGCCCCCCAGCGCCGTCGCCACCACCGCACTCCCTATCCCCCGTATCGTCTTCGATCCGCCAAACAACGGCTGCCCATCGCCTAACCGCACCCCACCATCCAGCGGAAACGCCCAGCGCTTCCCCAGCACCGCATTCACCAGCAGCGGCGTCCCATTCGCCAACGCCAGCAAAACCAGCATCCGCCCTATCAGCCAACCATCCATAACCACACCATCTTAGAACCAATCCCCGCAACCCACGCCGTTGCCTCTCCACCCTACTCCCTACTCCCTACCCCCTACCCCCTGCCTCACCTCACCGCAGCAGCAACACGCTCCCCAACAGCGCCAGCGGCATCGCCACCATCCCGTACTTCAAAAACTCCCATGCGGTAATCTCCACCTGCTCCCGCCGCAGCACGATCAGCCACAGGATCGTCGCCAGCGACCCCGTCACCGAAAGATTTGGCCCCAAATCCACTCCAATCAAAACCGCATTCGTTAGATTCCCCGTCACATGCGCCACCTGCACCGCCGCCCCGCTCGCCAAACCCACCGGCAGATTATTCATTACATTCGACAGCAGCCCCACCGAGAACGCCGCCGCCACATCCCCCACCTTACCCGCATCCCGCGTCAAATCCTCCAGCCCCCGCACCGCCAGCCTCAGCATCCCCGCGCCCTCCAACGCCTGCACAACCACAAACAGTCCCGCCACCAGCGGCAGCACCGACCACGAAACCCCCTTCACCACCTTGCCTACTGCTGCCCGATCCCGCAACCCCACCACCAACAGGGCCACCAACGCTGCCGCACACGTAGGCAATCCCAGCCGCCACCCCAGCCCCGAAGCCACCAGCAACACCGCACCCGACACCACCAGCCCTCCCAGCGCCAGCCTCCCCTTCAACGTCAACCCGATCGCCTCCCCTTGCTCCTCCACCTGCCCCGACAACTCCGCCGCAGACAACAGCCGCAAACACACAAACGTAATCCCCACCGCCGCCACCGACGGCAGCAGAAAGATCCGCAGCCACTGCCCCAGCGGCGGCATCTGCCGCGCAAAGATCACCAGGTTCGCAGGATTCGAGATCGGCAGCACAAAACTCGCCGCATTTGCAATCAACGCACACGCCAGCAGATAAGGCTTCGGCGGCACCTTCGCCTTCCGCACCACCGCCAGCACCGCGGGCGTCAGTACCACCGCCGTCGCATCGTTCGAGAGCAGCGCCGTCACCACCATCCCCGCCACATAAATCAACCCAAACAGCCGCTTCGGAGAGCCCTTCGCCCGCGCCGCCGCAATCCCCGCAATCCAGTCGAAAACCCCCTCCGTCCGCGCCAACTCCGACAGCAGCATCATCCCCGCCAGAAACAAGTAGACATTCAACCCCTCCGCCACCGCATGTCCCGCCAACCGCACCGGAACCAACCGTGTCGCCACCAGCAACACCGCCCCCGCGCCAACCCAGTAAGCCTCCGCAATCCCCCGCGGACGCACCAGCATGCAAACAATACTGCCCACAGAAATAGCCCAGATCAAAACCACATCAACCTGCATCGACCCTCTCGTCTTTTAGTCCTTCCGTAAGATGCCGCGTCCCCGCAACAAGCCGTACTTCACCATCTCACAAAATACCCGCCCTCTCCGAAAACTCAACCATCTCCAAGGCCTGATCTGATGCTCCCTGAGGACAGCTATTCGATTTAGGGCAACGGCGAGGGCTTCCAGGATGTCGAGGGCGATCTGGATGGGGATTGCGTGGGGAAAAGCTGCCTTCCCCCAGTCGCAACTGATGTCGAAGCGAACCATTTCTGTGCGAGATTTCCTGTGTGTGAGGGGTTACGATAGCAGTCATGGTTCCTATGGCGGAGGAAGCGGTCGAGTTCGAGTCGTACGCGGAGAGGGTTGACCGCATTCTGCAACCCCGTGTGTATCGCCCAGAGCGAGTCTTAGACCTTTTCGCGGGATGTGGCGGCCTGGCCTTGGGGTTCGAAGCCGCAGGCTTCGAAACAATTGGATTCGAAGCCAATGCTGAGTGCTGTGCAACATACAACGCCAATCTCACCGGAAAATGCACAGAGCTGTATTTGACTCCCAAGACCGACTTTCCAGATGCGGAGGTCGTCATCGGTGGTCCACCTTGTCAACCGTTCAGTGTTGGGGGCAATCAACTCGGCCTTGAGGATGCGCGGGACGGTTTTCCGGCATTTACGGCAGCAGTCGAGCAACTTCACCCCAAATTGTGGATGTTTGAGAACGTTCGCGGTCTGTTATACAAAAACCGCTGGTATCTGGATCAGATTATTCATCGACTGGAACGGTTGGGATATGTCGTTGATGTCAAACTGCTCAACGCAGTCGATTACCTGGTGCCTCAAAATCGGGAGCGGATCATCGTGGTTGGTCACAAAGGCGGATTCTCGTTCCCTGAGAAATCTGCTGAAGTGGTCACGGTTAGCCAAGCTCTGGGTGGTTTCCTGTTCTCGGAGCCGACCGAGGGCAAATACCTGACTGAAAGCATGGATCAATATGTGGCGCGATACGAAAAGGCTTCGAAATGTATCAATCCTCGGGACCTTGACCCTAATCGTCCGTCGCGGACAGTGACGTGCCGCAATCTAGCCGGTGCGACTGGCGACATGCAGCGTATCAAGGTGCCAAGCGGCAGGAGACGGCGACTTTCGGTTCGCGAGGGTGCAAGACTACAGAGTTTTCCGGATTGGTTTGAGTTCAAGGGTGGTGAAGGCAGTCAGTTCAATCAGGTTGGCAATGCTGTTGCGCCTATGTTCGCCTTCGCACTAGCGAAGAGCGTTGCGTCATATCTCGATGAATCACAACAGCTTGATGAAACTGCGATTCGCAGTAGTTGGACTCCGATGCAAGCATCCTTGGAACTAAGTTAGGGGAATCGTTTGGCGCGAAGAGATAGGCTTTCGATTCTTGTTGATGACACGTTGCTGATTCTGGGGGAACTCGGCATTCCGATGGAGGGGCTATCCCCACGCCGCAAGGCAAAGATGGCCAAAGCCTTCCTCGCAGTGGCGGGTATGAAACCGGGTATGAAATGGGCGGGAGCGCGCTCAGACAATAGACTTCGCTCTCGTGACGTAATTCGGTGGATGAATGAGTATTTGGGCGAGAATATTTCATCCGGCTCTTACGACGACATTCGTCGAAAAGACCTCTCGTTGCCCGTTGAGGCTGGCCTTGTTCAGAAGAGTGCTGGCAATGACAGTGCCGCAACGAATGATGGGACGCGAACTTATGCGCTGCGTCCAGAGACAGCTAGCATTTTGCAAAAGTTCGGCTCACTTGATTGGGCACACTCGGTTCGCGAATTTGTTGCTGAACGTGGAAGTTTAGCTGAGCAGCTAAAAAGGCTCAGAGTTGAGACGCTTATCCCAATCTCCATCGGAGATACGGAACTTCAGTTTGGACCCGGCGAACACAACCAGCTTCAGAAGGCGATCATAGAGTCTTTTCTGCCTCAGTTTGGACATGGCGCTCAAGTCCTATACGTGGGTGATACTGAAGATAAGTTTCTGTATTTGCGCGCAGATCGCTTGGCGGACATCGGCTTCTTTGAGATCTCACACGACAAGCTACCTGATGTGGTCGCGTATTCAAAAGCAAAGAATTGGTTGTTCTTGATTGAGGCGGTTCATTCAGCCAACCCAATTTCCGAATTGCGCAAGAGAGTGCTCGAGCAACTCACTAAACCCTGCACTGCGGACATCATCTACGTCTCCGCATTTCTCGACCGAGCAGCCTTTCGCAAATTCGCAAAGGAAATTGCATGGGAAACCGAGGTGTGGATTGCGGAATCGCCTCATCACCTTGTTCATTTCAACGGTGATAAATTCCTTGGACCTCATATTTCAAGCGAACCAAAAGCTTAGCATCCGATTTTTGAGTCTTCCGTGTAGCTAATTCAGCATTCATTGTTTGACCTTCATGCCTTCGGTTGCACATCGCAGGATTAGCTTCTTACTTCTTCAGTAAGACGTTCCGTCCCACCAACAAGCTGTACTTCACCATCTCACAAAATACTCTCCACCCTTCCAACACCACTACACCCCGCCCCACTGCTCCCCCAGTCACCCCCCAGCCATCCCCAAAACCAGCGAAACTAGCTACACCACCTCCATGACCACCTTCGCCCAACAGATCGCCGCCGCTGCCCCCACCCCGCACGACATCGCCTCCCGTCGCTGGATCTACATTCCCT
>JAJZFE010000037.1 GCA_021798655.1 Acidobacteriota bacterium
GATCTTGTGCGCGCCGGTGTGCAGCAGGTCTTCGCGCTTCAGGTAAATCTTCGCGCCGCCCAGCGTCTCAGTCAGCCGCCTGGCAAAGTACAGCGGCGTGGGCCGGCCCACGTAATCCTTCAGCAGTCCGTCGAGTTCCTCGTGGAACTTCGGGTCCAGTTGCGCTTCCGCGTAGGCCGCATCCAGCTCCAGCAGGGCGGCCATCAGCGTCTCGGGCACATAGCGCCCGCCATACTTACCAAATCGACCGGGCACGCTGCTCGCGGGCAGCGGAGCGGGAGAAACAATTGAAGCCGTTGTGCTCATAATCTCTGCCTCTTTGGCTACTTCCTAATTTCCTACTGGCTACTTCCTGCTAACGCACAAAAGCCGCAACCTTTATCAGGGAGCGGCTCGGGGGATTTCTTCAGGCTCGTACTGGAAACTTCGCTGCTTCCGTTCGAGACTACTCCGCCGATGCCGCTACTGTGCGCCAGTAGCGGAACGAAAACACCGGAGTAAATCGCGGGAACGAGAAGCGCATAGTGTTTCTACAGTACACCGAGAGTGTCGGCGCTGCAACTGCCTGTGCCATAAGGGAGCCAACGCGCGCACCCCGTGCCGAATCAGGAACCCCCTCGCCACCATCACGAAATCGTCACAGCCATCTGCATCCGGCTGGCGTACGCTGCAGTCATCGGCCCAGTATCCATGCGGGTTCCCTGAACCCCGCAGCAACTTTTGAATCCACTTCCACTGCACGAGCGTCCTATGGATGTAGCACAGGAGGATCACAATGAAGGTCATCAACGCGCTTCGTTTGTCGATTGCCCTGGCTGTACTCGCCGCTCCGGCGATGGCGTACGCGCACCCCACATCCGTGTCGGCGCACACGCACACCGTCTCGCCTCACGTTGAACACACTGAGCAGCCGCACACCAGGACGATCCCGGCCCACTACACGCACTAACGCGTCCTAACGAGCGATATCGCGATGAGCGCTCATCGCGAACTCACTCCGCCCTGCAACATCCCGCCCGCAACATTCCTCTCGCAGAACCTACGACAGATTCCAGCTCTTCCCATCAAATGCCGCAGAGATCATCTCGGTGTTCTCCACCCACCGTGCCGCATCGAAGGCCCGAAACATCTGCATCTTCTCCTTCACAGACTTCTCCGGATACAGCACCGTCAGGCGCAGAGCCTGCATGAAGTGTCCGTGCGTGAAGAGCACGATCGGCGTCGCGTTGCGCTCGGTTTGCAGGCGATCGAGCGCCGCTTCTGCCCTCCCCAGAAACATCGCAAAGCTCTCCGCCCCGCCGCCAAAGCGCACGTCGGGATCGGCCGTGGTCCAGTAGTGGTCGATGGCCCGCATCAGCTCGTCTTCGCCTTGCACCGGCACGTGCGCCGGGTCCCAGAACGTGAACTCGTGAATCGACCAGGTCGCAGCCGCGACGGTGGGAAACCGCTCGATCGTTGGCGCGGCAGTCTGCTGCGTGCGCAGGTAGGGCGAGACCACGATGCGGTGCGGCGTAAACGAGAGGCTCTCGGCCACTGCGCGCGCCTGCTGCTGACCCAGGTCGGTCAGCGGAATCCCTGCAAAGCTCTCAACGGGCAGCCCGATGTTGGCCGTGCTCTGGCCGTGGCGGATAAAGATCGCGTTCGTCATCCCTACCAGTCTAAAGGGACGCGGCAGAAAGAGCAGGCTGCGGCGGGCAGGCTCCAGCAAACCTACGCTGCGCCTTTGGCGGCGGCAAGGAACGCCTGCAGGCGCTGCGGATCTTTCTTTCCCGGCGCGGACTCCACGCCGCTGGCCACGTCCACGCCCCACGGCTGGATCGCTTCGATCGCCGTGCCCACGTTCTCCGCGCGCAGCCCTCCGGCCAAAATCACGCGCAGCGCGTCGTCGCCAAAGGCCTTGCGCGTGCGGCGCACGATTCGGCCCACGCGGTCCCAGTCAAAGCTCACCCCGAGCCCGCCCGACGCACCGGCCTTCGCCGCATCCAGCAGCACAGCCCACACGCGAGCGTCGCCGCATACCAGCCGCAGCGCCGCCTCAAATCGTGCGTCCACGTCCTCGCGGTCGGCCGCATCCACCTCGTACGCAATGGTCTGGATGATCTTCAGGCCGGCACCGCACTCGTCGGCCAGGTGCTGCACCATCGAGGCGCGATACGCGCCATGCAGCTGCACGGCGCTCAGGCCCACCACATCCACGGCGCTCTGCACCTTGTACGGATCGTCGGTCAGAAAGACTCCGACGGTCTCGACGCCAGACGGCAGCTGGCCGACGATCTCTGCGGCCTCGTCGGCAGTCACCATGCGTTTGCTCGGCGCGAAGACAAACCCTACCGCATCGGCACCGCAGGTCAGCGCCAGCCTGGCATCCTCAACATTCGTGTTCGCACAGATCTTGGTCCACATCGTCAGACTCCTGTGACACCTGCCAGCAACGTGTGCAGCGCAACCTCCGGGCTCGGCTGCCGCATCAGCGACTCGCCGATCAGGAACGCCTCATAGCCGGCCGCGCGCAGCCGCTGCATATCTGCGGCGGTGTGGATGCCGCTCTCGGCCACGCGCACCGCACTCTGCGGCAGGTCGGCGGCCAGCTCGCAGGCGCGGTCCAGCGAAACCTCAAACGTCTTCAGGTCGCGGCTGTTCACGCCCACGCACTCACATTCCAGCATCCGCGCGCGTTGCAGCTCTTCGGCATCGTGTACCTCGCACAACACGTCCAACCCGAACTCGCGCGCGGAGTCGCGCAGCACCCGCAACTCGCCATCGGTCAGCGCGGCGACGATCAGCAGAATCGCGTCCGCCCCGTTCGCCCGCGCCTCCAGCACCTGGAACGGGTCCACCATAAAGTCCTTCCGCAGGCACGGAATCGTCACCGCCGCCGACGCCCGCCGCAGGTTCTCCAGCGAGCCCTGGAAAAACTTCTCGTCGGTCAACACACTCAGCACAGCCGCGCCGCCGCGTTGCAGCATCGGAGCCAGCAGGGCAGCATCAAACTCCGCGCGGATCAGCCCCTTCGAGGGCGACGCCTTCTTCAGCTCCGCAATCACGGCCACACCCTCGCTCGCGGCCTTCGCCCGCAAAGCCCGCGCAAACCCGCGCGGCTGGTGCGCGGCTGCGGCTCGCTCCATCGCACGCACATCCGCGCTCGCCCGCCGTTCGGCCACCACGCGCCGAGTATGCGCCATGATCTCAGGAAGGTACATCGTCTTTTCCGTTGCAACGCTCATGCTGTCACCATGCTACGTCAGCTTGGCCAGCAGTTGGATCGCCGCGGGAATCAGGGCGACAGGCCGCGGTCCGGCCACTTCCCGGCGGCATCGTTGCAGCAGCGGCCATCGGTCTTGGCAGAAAGCCCTGTAAAATCATCACAATCCGCAATTCCTGTCCCTGTTGGAGCTGCGCCGCAGAAACAGCACGGGGGACTTTTTTGCCCCGGCTGCGCTAACCCCTGCCCGCGCCGACCGTCGAAGCGATAACTTTCCGTATCCGGTCTGCGGCTCGTTCGTTGCCCGGTATTTGTTCGACGGAGGTACAAACCTCGCAGACGGTTGGCGGAAATCCCCTCTACCTTCTACAATCATGCAAGGTTTGTACTTCTCTCCGCGCTCCGGCGCAGAATACAAAAGACAGGGTTCCCCGCTCTTCGCACGGACAGCACCTCGGTCCGGCGATACTCGGGTTGATAAAGGAAGCGCATGAAGTTGAGTTTGTTTGGCCGTTTGGCGATGGCCTTGTTCGCATCGTTGGCACTTGGATTAGGTATGACGGCCTGTGAGGGCGGCACCATCGGTTACATGTGGGTGCTCGGGCAGCAGTACAACCAGGTCGCCGGATTCAAGATCGACGACTACTCCGGCAACCTCACCAATGTGCAGAACTCTCCGTTCTCCAGCAACGGTGCCATGCCCGTATCCCTGGTCATCAAGCCCGGCGGACGGTATGTCTACGTCATCAACCAGGGCACCGGCGGCAGCGCCACCGGCCCCGGCACCAACCAGAACATCGCCGTCTTCTCCGTCGGCGGCGACGGCATCCTCACCTTCCAGCAGAGCTACCAGACGCAGGGATACGTCTCCGAGTGGGCGCAGTTTGACTCCACCGGCACCTATCTCTACGTGCTCGACAAGTACGCGCCGACCTACAACAGCCTCTCCGGCCTCTTCAACGGTCCCAACACGGACGGCAACGGCGCCATCACGGTCTATGCCAGCGACTCCACCACCGGACGGCTCACCCTGGTCACCAACTCGCAGACCCAGCGCAACGGCATCAACACCCCGTTCTGGGAGGTTGGACCCAGCCCGTTCATGATGAAGACCCTCGCCGGCTGCCTCTTTACCGCCAACGCCGGCAACCAGTCCGTCTCGCCCTACACCATCGGTGCCAACGGTCAGCTCACCTTCACCACCACGCAGACCTTCTTCACCGCCACCGGCAACATGACCTCCATCAACGGTTCGGGCAGCCTCGTCTACATCACGGATGCGGCCAGCAACACCATCGATGGCTTCTCCATCGGCTCCAACTGCGCGCTCGCAACGGTCAACGGCGGCAACACGGCCAACTTCCCCGGCACGTCCAACCCCACCTACACCTTCATCGACGCCTCCAACAAGTACCTCTACGTGCTGAACCAGTCCACGGTCTCCACCACGCCGGGTACCGCGTACAGCAGCATCTCCGCCTTCATCATCAACAGCAGCAACCAGGAGCTGACCCAGATCGTCGGCGCACCCTACCCCATCGGTTCGGGCCCGGTCTGCATCGACGAAGATCCGACCCATCAGTACATGTACGTCTCCAATCACAACGATGGAACCATCTCCGGCAAGTTCTTCAACCCGGCTGGCGGCCAGCTCAGTGAGCTGAGTCGCGGCTCCACCTTCAACGCTCTCGGTGAGCTGTCCTGTCTTGCCGTCAGCGGAGCCACGTACTAGTACCGCGTCTTGCCCTCCAGTGGAGGGTCCCTCACCCGGACCCTCCCTCTGTCTTCACCTTCCGGCGTTTGGCCGGCATTCAAACCAGGGGTCGCCAACGCGCTCCGATGTAAGGGAACTCCCATGAAGTTCAACTCGATGGTCCGCACAGGAGTCGCAGCGATCGCATCCCTGGCCACTGTGCTGGGTATTACCGCCTGCGCCCGCGACTACATTGCGGCATATGTCTACTCCATCTCTTCTTCCTCAGGCACCATCTCCGCCTATGGAGTCGACTACCAGAGCGGCGTCCTTATCCAGCTGCAGGGCTCTCCCTTCTCCACCCAGCTGACCAACCCCTCCACCATCGTCTCGGCCCCCAATGGCAAGTTCGTCTATGCCATCAGCGGCACGCAGCAGGCAGCGGTCGAGCCCTTCTCGGTCGGCACCGACGGCAAGCTCTACGGCCTGGCCACGGTCAACACCACCGGCTCCTACCCCATCGCGGCCACCATCGACTCCTCCAGCACCTGGCTCTTTGTCACCTACCGCTACCAGAACCAGTACAGCCCGGCCTCACCCGGACCTGGCGGCATGAGCATCTACAAGATCAACAACGACGGCACGCTCGCCACGCCCACCGACATCAAGCTCGGTGTCGCGCCGGTCGGCGTCACGGTCTCGGCTCCAATCTGCACCACGAATCCGCTCATCGCCGGCAACCTCTCTTCCGCCTGCCCCGCCGGACAGGCCGCGGACGTCTTCGTCTACGCCGTCGACCAGGAGACCAGCGCCACCCCGGCCATCATCGGGTTCTCGCTCAACGAGTCCACCGGCGCGGTCTCGCTCCTGCCAGGCAGCAACTGCACCACCACCGCACCCACGGTCTGCACCGGCATCGCTGCCGGCGTCGCGCCCAGCTCCATCACCACCGAGCCCACCGGACGCTTCGTCTACATCACCGATGAGCTGCAGAACGAGATCTTCGGCTACGCGATCTCCGGCCCGACCACCACCGTCGCCGGACAGCTCAGCTCGCTGGTCTCCAGCCCCTACGCCGCCGGCCTCTACCCGGTCAACATGTTCGCCGAGCCCCGTGGCAAGTACCTCTACGCGGTCAACTTCAACGGCAACACCGTCAGCTCCTACTCCATCAACGCGGCTGACGGCTCGCTGGGCGGCACCGCTGCAGTGGGCAACTTCTCCACCCAGACCGGTCCCAACTGCGTCACCGTGGAGCCGGCCCTCGGCATCTACCTCTACACCTCCAACAACCTGGCCGGAAGCATCTCCGGCGGTCAGCTCAGCCCGAACACCGGCCAGCTCTCTGCCGTGCCTTCCAGCTTCTTCCCCACCGGCTCACTGCCCAGCTGCATCACCTCGGTCCCCAACGGACCCCGCTCCAACCCGTTGGTCTATCCGTAGAACAGTGGTCCAGGAAGAGCAGTCCACAGGAGAGCCCGGCACCCGCCGGGCTCTCCTGCGTTTGCCCCCTAACTCCGACTCCCGACTCCCGACTCCCGACTCCCGACTCCCGACTTGCTACTTGCTACTTGCTACTTCCTACTTCCTACTCCCTAATCCCTGTATTTTAGAAAGATGCACCCGAACCACTTTCCCCTCGGCAGCGTCACCCCCGGCGACGGCCGGCTCTTCCTCATCGCCGGCCCCTGCGTGCTGGAGTCCGAGCCGCACGCCCGCCTGCTGGCCGACGCCATCCAGCGCATCACCTCCGACCTCGGCATCCCCTACATCTTCAAGGCCAGCTACGACAAGGCCAATCGCACCTCCATCCACAGCTTCCGCGGCCCGGGCCTCGTCGAGGGCTGCCGCATCCTCCGCGCCATCGGCGAGAGCAACAACGTTCCAGTCCTCACCGACATCCACACCCCCGAGCAGGCCACCGCAGCCTCCGACGCACTCGGCTCGGTCGACGCCATGCTCCAGATCCCCGCCTTCCTCTGCCGCCAGACCGACCTGCTCATCGCCGCCGCGCACACCGGCCGCGCCATCAACGTCAAGAAGGGCCAGTTCGTCGCACCCTGGGACATGAAGCACGCCGTCGAAAAGCTAAAGGAG
>JAJZFE010000244.1 GCA_021798655.1 Acidobacteriota bacterium
CCAGCGATGGAGGTTGCGGAGGAAGAGTCCGGAGGAGACGACGAACTGGAGGTCCTTCATGTCGGCGTAGGCCTGGGGGACGGAGGGGTGGTAGTAGAGCATGAGGAGGATGCCGGTGGTGATGAGGATGAGGAAGGTCCCGAGGGTGAGGGTTCCGAGGTACCAGGTGGAGCTGAACTTCAGCATTCTGGTGCGGACTTTGGTGGAGAAGAGGTGGAGGAAGAGGTTCTGCTGGATGGCGAGGGCGCGATGCAGCGGACTGTTCCCGGTACCGCTACGGAAGACGGAGCGGTACACCCGGTTTTGCTGGATTTGCTGCACGAGTTTTTCTATTTTTCCGGGCATAGTCTGGGCCTCAAATTCTTAGGTACTGCATGGGGTGGATGTCGGTAGAGCGATCGACCATGAGATCGCCTTCGTCGCTGACCCAGGTTTTGAGCCAGGGCAACGGTTTGGGAGCGGGGCCCTCGATTTTTTCTCCGTCGCGTTTGAATTTGCTGCCGTGGCAGGGGCAGGCGATGATGCCGAGTTCCTGGTTCCATGCGGTGAGGCAGCCGAGGTGGGTGCAGATGGCGTTGAGGGCGAAGAAGCCCTCGGCTGCGCGGACGAGGTAGATGCCTGCGTTGGCATCGAGGGTGACGGAGTCTACGGCGAAGTTTTCCGGTTTACCGACGTTGATGATGGGCGAGGGCTCGTAGAGGACGTTGGGGGAGAGGAACTGGTAGGCGAAGCCTGCGGTGCCGACGGCGGCGATGCCGAGGGAGCCGAGACCTATCTTGGCGAAGAAGGCGCGGCGGTCGATCTCGATGGGTGGTGATGGGAGTACGGTTGGCTTCTGGCTGGACATGAATGACCTCAGGCGGTGACGGGTGCTGGAGCAGGGGTGCTGGTATTGGGTCGGGGTCGGGGACGGAAGGATCGGTCGATGGCCTCGATCGAGATCAGCCCAGTGGGTTCCGGGGAGAGCATCTGGAAGGACTCCATGGAGATGGTTCCTGCGGGGCAGCGTGCGGCGCAGAGGCCGCAGCGGATGCAGCGGGTTTCGTCCTTGAGCATGACGGAGCCGGAGAGGGTGCCGAGTTCGTCGGGCTGGATGTCGTCGAGTTCGAAGCCGAGGATTTCGCGCGCGGTGGTGAGCTGTGCGGTGGTCTCGGCGTCGAAGTCGATGCGGTCGACGGAGACGAGCTGGAGGCAGTTTTCGGGACAGACGTCGACGCATCCCCCGCACAGGATGCAGAGGGTGCCGTCTTCGTGGGAGCCTTCGAAGACGGTGTTGACCCAGCAGTGGAGGCAGCGCTGGGCCTCGGCCATGGCGGTGGCGTCGTCGTATCCGACTTCGACTTCGGTCATGCCGGTGCGGCGGTTGAGGGGGAGCATGGGGATGGGCTGACGATCGATGTCGAGCAGGTTGAGCGGCATCTTGTAGCGGTCCATGATCTGGACTTCGATGATGGGGTCGGGGTGTTTGGTGCCGCGGAGGAACTCGTCGATGCCGACTGCGGCGCGCTTGCCGTCGGCGACACTATCGATGATGAGGCGAGGGCCAAAGACGCAGTCGCCACCAGCAAAGACGCCTGGCGCGGTGGTCATGAGGGTTTCGGGGTTGACGGCGATGAAGCCGCGCGGGGAGATCTCGACGCCGTCGTCGGGGGTGATGAAGTCGAGCTTGGCGGCCTGGCCGATGGCCATGATGATGGTGTCGCAGTCGAGGACAGACTCGGAGTTGTCGAAGAAGGTGGGGTTGAAGCGGCGGTTTTCGTCGAAGACGGATTTGGTCTTGAGGGTTTCGAGGCCGGTGACGTGGCCGTCTTTGCCGATGATGCGCTTAGGGCCGAAGCCGGCGTGGATGACGATGCCTTCGCCTTCTGCCTCTTCGATCTCTTCGAGTGCGGCGGGCATTTCGACGCGGTTTTCGAGGCAGACGAGGTGGACTTCCTTGGCGCCGAGGCGTAGCGCGGAGAGGGTGACGTCCATCATCTCGCGGGTGGAGACGGCGTTGAGGCTTTCGGCGGAGGGCTCGATATTTTCGACTCCGCCGACGTGCTGGCGGAGGACCTCGCGTGCGGCGGAGCGGGCGACGTCCATGGCGACGTTGCCGCCGCCGATGACGAGGACTTTTTTGCCGATGGTGAAGCGGAAGCCGAGGTTGACGTTGAGGAGGAAGTCGATGCCTTTGTAGACGCCATCGAGGTCTACGCCGGGGATGGTGAGGTCGCGGCTGCGGTGGGCTCCGACGGCGATAAGGGTGGCGTCGAAGTCGCGGCGGAGGTCGGCGATGGTGAAGTCACGTCCTGCGGCTTGATTGAGTTTGAGGTCGATGTTTCCGGTGGCGAGGATCTCGCGGACCTGGGCTTCGACGACGTCGCGGGGGAGTCGGTACTCGGGCAGGCCGAGATAGAGCATGCCACCGGCGACCTGGGAGGCTTCGAAGAGGGTGACGGAGTAGCCCATGAGGGCGAGGTCGTGTGCGGCGGAGAGGCCGACGGGGCCGGCGCCGACGATGGCGATGCGATAGGGGAGTTGGGGCTGGCGGCGGCCTGCGTTGACGTCGACGGGGTTGCGGGACTCGGGGCCGTGGCGTTCGGTGAGGAAGCGCTTGAGTGCGCGGATGGCGATGGGTTTGTCGATTTCACCACGGCGGCAGGCGGTCTCGCAGGGATGGGCGCAGACGCGGCCGCAGATGCTGGCCATGGGATTGGGTTCGCGGGCGTAGCGGTAGGCCTCTTCGAAGTTGCCTTCGGCGATGAGTTCGACGTAGCGACCTGCGTTGGTATGGGCGGGGCAGGCCATCATGCAGGGAAAGTTGGTATTGAGCCAATCCCGGTCCACTTGTTTATCTTCGAAGCGGTGCGACATGCTGGCCTTTCCTGGTTAAGGGTGGAGTGGTGGCGGCAACCTGTGAGGTTGCCGCCGCGGGTGGAGTTATTTGGAGACGGTGAAGTCGGCGGCGGTATCTCCGGCGACTTTGACGGGGCTGGATTTGGGCTTCATGCCTTCGTGCCAGGCGGTGACGGTGTAGGCGCCATCGGGAACGTTTTCGATTTTGAATTCACCGGATTTGTCGGTTTCGGCGAAGTAGGGGGTGGGCGAGACGACGATGTAGGAGGACATCTCGGGGTGGACGTTGCAGAGGAGTGGGACTACGCCGGGGTTATCGAACTTGAAGGACTGCTTCTGTCCTTTGGGCCAGGTGCCGAGGTTGTGTCCGAGCTTCTTGTTGCCGCTGATGGCGATCCAGAAGACGTTGTGGGCTACGGTGTCGCTGTTGAGGAAGTCGACAGTGGTGCCCTGAGCGACGGCGACGATGTGGGGTACGAACATCAAGCCTTTCTGGTCGATCAGGGCATGCTGTGCGGGTGGGGTGAAGGTTTTTCCGGGGATGGCCTCGACGTAGACGACCGAGACGCCACTAGCTCCGGAGACTTTACCGTGGATGGTTCCGGCGTGAGCTGCGGTGATGAAGGTGGTGGAAGCGATGAGTAGAAGCAGCGGAATGCGTTTCATGTTTTCTCCTGAACAGATGATGTTGCTGGTTGGCCTGGTGGCGGGTTAGTAGACCCATTCCAGGCCGGCGGTGGCGTAGTTGGTGCGGAAGGCACCGGTGAGCGGCTTCCCGGAGACGGGATCGTAGACGATCTGCTGGGGCCGGAACTGGTACTCAAAGGAGGCTTTGATATTGGCGTGAAGGAGGAATTGCACCCCGGGGGTGAAGCGGTTGCGGGTTGCGGCATAGGGAGAGAAGAAGGAGGATGCTGGTGGTGCGGCAGCGTTGTATTGGAGAAAGTTGACCTGGTCGGCGGTGGATTTGACGACATCCCAACGCATGATGGTCATCATCCATGGGAGGACGAGGTAGTCGGCTTCGACGAAGCCTCCGCTGAAGGTGACGGGTTTGCCTGCAGTGAAGGAGGACGGCAGGAGTGCATCGGTGGCGGTGACGGGCACGAGGTTGTGATCGTGGCCGGCGAGGTAGACGCCGAAAAGATTGAAGGTCCGATAGTTGAAGTTGAAGTCTCCGCCGACGCGATAGAAGGGTTCTCGCGCGGTGATGACGGTTGGGGTTATGCCGTCGGCGAGCACGCCGCTGGCGCTCTGGACGGAGCGTCCGTAGAAGTAGAGCGATCCGAGTTCGAGGTAGGTGTGGTCGCGTGGTCCGGTGGAGCCTGCGGCCTGGATGCCTTCGCGGCTGGCGCGATCACGTTCGAGGTTGAAGCGGTAGGAGAAACGTCCCCAGAGGTCTTTGAAGTTGGAGTCGGAGGAGAAGGCGACACCATTCTGGGGGCTGACGTTGGGTGGTGCCGCTGCGGCTCCTGAGGTGTTCTGGTTGACGACGGCGATGGAGTATTGGTAGCCGCCGTAGTGATGGCCGCCGCTGAGTTCAAGGCCGACCATGGGGGAGGAGAAGGCGAATCCGTTGTTGACGTTCTCTGCTGGGCCGATGCCGTTTTGCACGCCGATATTGGCCTGATCGAAGATGTCCCAGCCGCTGAGGTTCCAGGTACGGGCCTGGCTGACGGGGAGGTCGAGTTCGAACTGGCCTACGCGGAGATTGATGGAGTCGGTTGGGAGCTTGATGAAGCGGCTGAGGTCGTGGAATTTGAGCCACGCATCGCCGAGTCCTCCGTTGGAGTTTGCACCGGCGACGCTGATGTCGTCGTCAACCCAGAAGGAGATTCCGCTGCCGAAGTTGCCGGCGGTGAAGATGCTGAAGAGTCCAGGCTGGAAGTCGGACTTGGGGATGAAGGTGCCGACGGTGCCGGCGGGCAAGGCCAGGTTGAAGTTGTTGCGATTGGCGCTGACCTGCTGGTAGTAGGTGTTGTAACGGAGGCCGATGGGTGGCAGGCCTGGAATGACGCCGGGATAAACGGTGTGGGGCCAGAGGTCGGCCTGGGCGGGAGCGCCGAGCATGATTGGCGGCGCCTTGAGGTAGGAGTCGTCATCTTTGGGGAATTTGAAGCCTGCATCCTTGAATGCTTTGCCGAAGTCGTTGAGCTTGGGAAAGTCGATGTGGCAGGTGGTGCAGGAGGTTCCATATTGTCTGGAAAAGGCTGGTATTGCGTAACTGGATGTTGGTAGTAGCAGTAGTAGAAATGCAGCTGCCACCATGAATGGGGAGGATTTCTTGATATTCATGAGTGTGCCTCGATGCTCCTATTTGCTGATCAATTACCTTGAACTGCAATTGTTATTCGCTTGCGAACATGCCGATGTGATGACCATCACACCTATTGGGCGATGTGGACGGCGTGCGTGAGTTGTACGGGCCGGAATGGGCTGTGAGGGCATACACCGCACGGTCTGTGAGTCGAGGACAACCTCGATGCGATTGCGATGTGGAGAGGATGGCTGCGTGGTGCGCGGTTCGTATGTGTGGGTGCGGGGCGAGTTGCGGTGAGGGCTGTGGTGGGCAATGACCCAAAGGTGGGTTGCCGGTAGCGGGTAAGGCATGGGACGATGAAGGCTGACGCTGGGATTTTCGGATGGTGCTTGCGGAGTACCGGTGCGATTGTGCGCGTGTGTTGAATAGATGAGGATGATCCAGAGGAAATGATGATGACGGAGCTTGAACGGCGTGGTGTGATTCTGGTCACAGGTGGGGCGGGATTTATTGGCTCCAATTTTGTTTTGGATTGGGTAAACGGTGGATGCGGCGCGGTGGTGAATCTGGATGCCCTGACGTATGCGGGCAATCTGGAGAATCTGGCGTCTCTGGCGGGGAACCCGGCGCACACGTTTGTGCGCGGCGATATCTGCGATGCGGCTCTGGTGAAGAGTCTGCTGGAGACGTACCGGCCGCGGGCGGTGGTTCATTTTGCGGCGGAGAGCCACGTGGATCGATCGATTGTTGGTCCGGAAGCATTCTTGAAGACCAACATCGATGGGACGTTTACGTTGCTGCAGGCTGCGCGTGGATACTACGACGGTCTGGTGGGGGACGAACGGGAGCAGTTTCGGTTTTTGCATGTCTCGACCGATGAGGTGTACGGGACACTGACGCCAGAAGCTCCTGCGTTCCATGAAGAGACGCCGTATGCTCCGAACTCGCCGTATGCGGCGTCGAAGGCATCGAGCGATCATCTGGTGCGGGCGTGGCTGCATACGTATGGACTGCCGACGCTGATTACGAACTGCTCGAACAACTATGGTCCGTATCAGTTTCCGGAGAAGTTGATTCCGCTGATGATTGCGAATGCGCTACAGGGCAAGGCGCTGCCGGTATATGGTGATGGCCAGCAGGTGCGGGACTGGCTGTATGTCGCCGATCATGCGAGTGCGCTGCGTGCGGTTCTGGAGCGTGGTCGTGTGGGCGAGACGTATAACGTTGGCGGTGGCAATCAACGGACTAATCTGGCGGTGGTGACGACGTTGTGCGCGTTGCTGGATGAGCTGGTGCCGGAGTCGAAGTTCGCTCCGCATAAAGATTTGGTGAAGTATGTGACGGATCGCCCTGGTCATGATCGGCGGTATGCGATCGATGCACGCAAGCTGGAGGGCGAGCTGGGCTGGAAGGCGGCGGAGAGCTTCGAGACGGGGCTGCGCAAGACGGTGGAGTGGTATCTGGCGAACGCGGCGTGGGTGGAGAACGTGACCAGCGGGGCGTATCAGCAGTGGGTAACGAAGAACTACGGGGAGCGCACGAGTGTGGCTGCCGGGGAGAGTGCGCGATGAAGGGAATTATTCTGGCGGGCGGATCGGGAACGCGGTTGCATCCGGTGACGCAGGCGGTGAGTAAGCAGTTGCTGCCGGTGTATGACAAGCCGATGATCTACTATCCACTGTCGGTGCTGATGCTGGCGGGGATTCGGGAGATTCTGATCATCTCAACGCCGGAGGACACGCCGCGGTTTGAGCAGTTGCTGGGGACGGGCGGGCAGTGGGGATTGACGATCCAGTATGCGGTGCAGCCGTCTCCGGACGGGCTGGCGCAGGCGTTCCTGATCGGCAAGGATTTTCTGGCGGGGGAGGGTTGTTGCCTGGTGTTGGGGGACAATATTTTCTATGGCCACGACTTTGCGAAGGTGCTGCGGGAGGCTGCGGCGGTGAAGGCTGGC
>JAJZFE010000498.1 GCA_021798655.1 Acidobacteriota bacterium
CGAGATTCGCAGCCGCCTGCCCCACTGCAAGATTCTGCTCTTCTCCGGCCAGGCCGCCACCGCCGACCTGCTGGAGCGCGCCCGCAGCCAGGGCCACGAGTTCGAGATTCTCGCCAAGCCCGTACACCCCACCGACCTGCTCGCCAAACTGCGCGGCTGAACGCTTGTTTATTGCTCTTTGTTATTCGGTGTCGCTCTTTTGGTCGTGCGTTAGGGCTCTGTTTGTCATTCGGGATCGCTCTGTTATTTCGGCCGTAGCGGAGAGCGGGGTCCCCGGCAAGTGCTCTTTGCTCAGAGGGGTGCAGTAACCCTCTGATTTCGGATAGTTAGATACGTCTACACCCTCACACAAACTGCCTCAAACCTGCTCTCGTTTGGCTGTATACCCTGTGGTTTGTCATTTCCGCAGGACACCTGCGTTTTGCCGACTGCGGCACGGCTACATCTGAAAGCAACGTGCGTCAGCCGCGTTCGTAGTGGAAGAGCAGCTCCTGCTCACTCGGCACAGGTTTGCCGTTGCGCGTCGCCGGTTGGAACGTCCACTGCTGAATCGTCGCCAGCACGGTCGCGTCCACGCCGTCGCCCAGCCCGCGCGTCAGCGTGGACTTCGCGATATGCCCTTGCGCGTCGATCACCACATCCACCACCACATCGCCGCGCGTTCCCGGCATCAGGTGGCTCAGGTCCGGCTTCGGGTACGGATGCTGCACCTCCAGCGCGAGCGTGATCTCTCCCTCGCCCAGCGCATCGTCGCCACTGCTGTTGCCGTTGCCGGCATCTGTCGAAGGCGTTGACGGCGTTGGCGCCGCCTTCTCCGGAGCGGCGATCGTCGGCAGCGGAGTCGGCTTCTGCGGAGGCTGCTCCTTCGCCTGCAGCGTCGCCGCCGGAGCACTGCTTCCCGGCGTAAACGTCAGCAGCACGTTGTGCCCGCTCGCATCGCCCGGCCGCTCCACGCGCATCAGCTTCGGCGCGCGCTGGAACAGTATCGCTCCCAGCACCGCCACGTGCAGCGCCACGGAGGCCGCAGCCCAGCGGTTCACCCCGCCGCGTTGCTCCACGGCGGTCGCGCTCTGCAGCAGCACACGTGTCTCGCGTTCGTCAGCGTTCATACGCCCTCGCAGAGCCTGTGCAGGCCCTCTTGCATAGGACTCTAGCACAGAGCGCGCGTTAGCCTGGACTACTTCGACGCACTCTCCAGCACCGCTGCGGCTGCGTTGAGCTGCTTTGCCAGCACGGCCAGCTGCGCTTCGGCACGCGCGTTGTCTCCGGCGTCGATCGCCTCATTCACGCCCGGGATCACCACCGCGGCATAGCCCGTAAACTCGCCCGGATCGTAGATCGTGTGCTTGTACCACGGCCGATGCGGCAGGCCCTCCGGGGTCAGCAGCGCGGTCTCCGCATCGCGCAGCGCCGCATTCAACGCCACCAGCTTTGCGCGATCCGGCGTCGCCGTCTGCACCTGGTACACCGCTTCGCCGGCACTCGCAAAGCGTTCTGCTGCAGCCTCTGCTGCGCTGAAGCTGGCAGGCATCTTCGCCTTGTCCGCACGCGCCTTCGCAGCGCTCACGTAGCTCTTCACCTCGCGGCCGTACAGCCTGTAGTCGTACGGCAGCACGTCGGCGTCGGCCATGTGCAGCACCTCCAGGCCGAAGACGCGCGCCATCTGCTGCTCATACACAAACGTCGGATCGGCGTTGCGGATGAACCAGTTGTAGGTGTCGAACACCGAGTGATACACGCCATACGGTCCGTCGGAACCCACATCCGTCGAAGGCACGCCGACGTGCTGGAAGAACGGCGTAAAGTCCGAGCCCGAGCCCAGCGTGCCCACGCGCACCTCGTCGGGTGCGGCGTCCATCGTGCGTCGTCGCGGGTTGTCCTGCTGGTCCTTGCGCCACTGCTCGTACACGGTGCCGCCCTTCGGGCTGGGCACCTGCCGCGTCACCTCGCGCACAAACTGCTGCAGCGAAGGCACCGCCGCCGCGCTGAACTCCGGCCCGGCCACACCGACATCGGTGTTGAAGTACGCAACCGCGTGGCTCAGCTGCGCCATGTGGCTCTCCACCCACTCGGTCGAGCCCATCAGGCCCTCTTCCTCCGCGTCCCAGCTCGCCACCACGATCGTTCGCTTCGGCTTCCAACCCTGCTTCAACAGCGCGCCCAGACCATGCACGGTCTCCAGCATCGCGGCCGTACCACTGTTCGGATCGACCGCACCATACACCCAGGCATCGCGATGGTTGCCCGCGACGACCCAGTGCTCGGTGTCGTCGCCCGGTATCGTGCCAATCACGTCCCAGATCGTGCGCAGCTTGTACTCCTGCTCCAGGTGCATGTGCACCTTCACCGCACCGGTCCCGCCCAGGTGATAGGCAAACGGCAGGCCACCCTGCCACTCGTGCGGCGTCGCTGCGCCGTCGAGCGCCTCCAGGATCGGAGCTGCATCCTGGTAGCTCAACGGGTTCGCCGGGATCGACGGCTGGTTCATCTTCGTCGCGTCCATCATCCGCTCGGAGTCCTTCAGCTCCACCGTCGCGCCCACACCCGGCGACGAAGGATCGCCCGCATAGATCGGCAGAAACTGCACGCTGCCCCGCTGCACGCCGCTGTCCGGCCGCATCGGCCCGCGCGGATACTTATCGCCGCGCGCATAGCCATCGTCCGCCGGGTCGGAGTAGATCAGCACGCCCGCCGCACCATACTGCTGCGCGATGTACACCTTCACGCCGCGGAAGTTCGCACCATACCGCACCAGCACGATCTTGCCCTTCACGTCCACGCCCAGATCCTTCAGCTTCTTGAAGTCCTCCAGCGTGCCGTAGTTCGCGTACACCACATCCGCCGTCACATCGCCCGAAGGCGACGAGCCGTTGAACGCCGGCAGAATCCGCGGATCATCCTGAAACGGATCGCCGCCATACGCCTTCGCGTCCACATGCTCCGGCGTTGGCCCGGCCATCAACGGCTTGCCGTTCGCGTCCACTGCGGTGATCTCGATCTTCACCGGCTTGTTCAGCCACACGCGGTATGGAACGATCTCCGTCTTCAGCCCCGCAGCCTTGAACTTGTCCGCGACATACAGCGCGGTCTTGTAGTCCTCAGGCGAGCTCGCCCAGTGCGGCTCGGCGGTCAGCGTCTTCAGGTGCTCACCGGCCAGCTTCGCGTCGGGCACAGCCATAAACGCCGCGTCCCACTTCGCCTGCTGCGCGAAGTCCGTATAGCCGAACACCGTCGGCGTCTGAGCGGCCGCATGGGACAACGCCGCAAATCCGGTGAGAAACAGAACAGCCCGCGCGCTGGATCGAATCATCAGTACACTCCGTGGCAATGGTTTCTTGGAGTGTACGCGATGGCTCAACCCGGCGCACGGGCTGTGTAGGGGCAAGAGGGTGTTACACCGGCTGCGTGCAGAACTTGCAGCGCGTCGCCGCCAGCGGCACATCCGAAAGGCACTGCGAGCAGGCCTTGGTGGTCACCTCCACGGGCTTGGGCGGGTTTAGCCGAGCCATCAGCTTCTGGATCGGCAACACCACAAAGAAGTACACCGCACTGGCCTGCAGCACAAAGTTGATGCACGCATTCAGGAAGTTGCCATAGGTAATCTTGCCCGACCCCACCGTCAGCACCAGTGCGGAAAAGTCCGGCTTGCCCACAATGGCCGCGATAAACGGCGTGATGATGTCCTTCACCAGCGACGTGGTAATGGCGCCAAACGCTGCACCGATGATGACCGCGACGGCAAGGTCAACCACGTTGCCGCGCATCAGAAAGTCGCGAAATCCTTTGAACATAAGTGCCTCCGAACAGGTTTGTTGAAGCTGAAGATTTGCGGGCCCGCATTTCCCGGCGAGTATACACGCGCGCTCACGTATTCTTGACACGTGGCTTCTACTTCCATGCGCGTACACCTGCTCACCTTCGGTCCGTTGCGGTCTGCCCTGCCTGAAGGCGGCTGCTGGCGCGATCTCCCCGCCGGCTCAACCGTCGCTGGCCTCCTGACCGAACTGCGCCAGGACGGACTCTTCACCGATGTCGCGCTGCAATCGGCCGCCATTGCCGTCAATCAGGAGTATGCCCACCGCGCGGCGGCCTTGCAGGACGGAGACGAGGTCGCCATTCTGCCGCCGGTCAGCGGAGGCAGCGCAGCCCCCGAAGCCTTTGACGCTTCGCCTCTCGTCGACATCGTCCGCGAGCCGATTGACAGCGCCGCGATCCTCGCCGCCGTCAAGGCCGGACCCGACGGCGCTGTCGTCGTCTTCGACGGCATCGTCCGCGACAATACGCGCGGACGCAAAACCCTGCATCTCGACTACGAGGCGTACGAAGAGATGGCCCTGCGCCAGATGCACCTGCTGCGTGCCGAAGCTCTGGAGCACAAAGGCGTGCGCGAGGTCGCCATCGTGCACCGGCTTGGCCGCCTCTACGTCGGCGAGACCAGCGTGCTCATCGCCGTCGCCTCTGACCACCGCGGCGTAGCCTTCGACGCCTGCCGCTGGGTAATCGATACGCTCAAGAAGACCGTCCCAATCTGGAAGAAGGAACAGTTCGCCGACGGTGCCGTCTGGGCCGATGGCGAGCCATTCCCGATAGACACGATTGGGACAAACGCATGAAGCTCGTCGCAACGGCTCTGCTTCTATCCATCGCGGTTGCAGCAGCCGTCGCGCAACAGCCCACCGCCCCGGCAGAACGCCAGCTGCCGCAGGTGCCGACACTCCACATCGAGAGCCGTCTCGTCCCCGTTGCCGTCAACGTCGTGGATGAACACGGTGCACCGGTGCCCGGACTCACCCAGGACGACTTCGAGATCTTCGAAGACGAACGTCCTGAGACGATTGCCGTCTTCGACCGCGAGGCCGCCACGCCGCTGCAGATTGTGCTTGCCCTCGATGCCAGCGAGAGCGTCTTTATCGACGATCATCTGGAGCACGAGGCAGCGAGGTCCTTCGTCAAGACGCTGCTCCGTCCGCAGGATCGCATCGATGTCATGGCCTTTGCAGACCGCGTCGATGAAGTCGTAGCCTTCACCAACGATCTGCATCGCATCGAGAGCGGCATCAACGGCATTCAACACGGCGACGCCACCGCGCTCTACGACGCCATCTACCTCGCCAGCCAGCGCATGGAGCAGACCCGTCTCGACGGCGCACGCCGCGTCGTCGTGCTCATCACCGATGGCGAAAACACCACCCGCCACGGCAGCTACGACGCCGCGCTGGAGCAGGCCGAACGCGCCGGAGCGATGGTCTACTCGCTCATCATCGTGCCCATCCAGGCCGACGCTGGACGCAACACCGGCGGTGAACACGCACTCATCCAGATGTCTCGCGACACCGGCGGAAAGTTCTACTATGTCTCCGAGAAACACGATCTCGCACCTGCATTTCAGCACGTCTCCGACGACTTGCGCACGCAGTATACGGTTGGCTACTACGCTCCACGCCACAGCGCTGATTTCTCCGGCCTGCGGCACATCCGCATCCAGCTGAAGGATCCGGCCCTGCGCGGCAGGTACACACTCCGCTACCGCACCGCTTACTACGCGACGCAGATCGACGAATGAGGCATCGCAGCGCGCTTCTGCGCCGTCTAACTTACAATCAACGCAGGTAGAGAGAAGACACATGCCGCTATTCAAGAGAAAGCAGAAGGGTCCACCCACTGGCGATACCGGCCAGGAAGCCCTGTATCTGAAGAGCCTCAGCGACCGCCAGGTGCAGGTCACGGTCAAGCTGCGCGATGGAGAGGTCGTGCAGGGCTGGATCGAGTACTTCGACGACATGATGGTTCGCCTCACTCGCGAGGGCAAGCCGAACCTCTTCATCTACAAGACCCAGATCCGTACCATCAGCGAAGGCTCTGCCTCGTCGCTGCGCCGCAGCGGCCAGCGCGAACCGGCATAGCTCGCCCTTGCAACCAGCGCAACCCGCAGTCTGAACAGGAAGTCCATGTCCGAGTTTCTACCCATCGCCGAATCCATCGCCCGCGAGGCCGGCTCACTGCTACGCGAGTTCTACCACCGAGGCGTCTCCGCCGAGTACAAAGGCGATGTCGACATCGTCACGGAGGCCGATCGCGCGAGCGAAGCGCTCATCGTTCGACGGCTGCATGACGCCCTGCCTGCACACGGTGTCTACGGCGAAGAAGGCACCCGCTCGGGACTCGACGCCGAGTATCGCTGGTACATCGACCCTTTGGACGGAACGACAAACTTCGCACACGGCTTTCCGGTCTTCGCCGTCGTCATGGGCTGCGAACGCCGAACGCCAGACCTCAAACCTGACGAGGACGGCGAGATGGTCGCTGGGGTGATCTACGATCCTCTGCGCGACGAGATGTTCACGGCCGCGCGCGGCGAAGGTGCGTTCCTCAACGGAACTCGCATCCACGTCTCCAACGCCAGGCTGCTGCAGGAGTCGCTCATCGCAACCGGCTTCCCCAGCCAGAAGCGCCACCGCAGTCCCAACGTGCACTTCTACCAGGAGTTCACGCTGCGCAGTCACGGCGTCAGGCGAGCGGGAGCGGCGGCTATCGACCTCGCCTACGTGGCCTGCGGACGCCTCGAAGGCTACTGGGAGTTCCAACTCAACCCGTGGGACACCTCCGCAGGCTACCTGCTCGTCGAGGAGGCAGGCGGCACCGTCACCCACTTCAACGGCAACAAGTTCACCCTCGACAGCCGCGAAGTTCTCGCAACCAACGGTCACATCGCGGCAGAGATGCAGCACCTCTTCGTCGAGATGTTCGCGGGCCGCGGCTTGGAGCCCATCCCCACACCGGCCGAGTTCGCTGCCCGCCGTGTGAGCGCCGAGCAGTAAACTCCGCCTCGTTCAGTCCGAGTTGTGAATATCCCCGGTTTGGGCACTGCCCGTTTTTGTTGCTAAAATTGTCTTCCAGCTACCGGATTGCTTCGGGCAACACATTCAAGGAGATCTACAAATGGCGTACGTTATCGCAGAACC
>JAJZFE010000183.1 GCA_021798655.1 Acidobacteriota bacterium
CAACTCCGCAATCTTCGCGCGACACGCCGCCAGATGCGACTCCACCCACGCCGACGCCTGTTCCGCGCCCTCCAGACCACTCCAGATATGCAACGTATCCAATGCCAACTCCGACTCTCCTCTCCCCGCTGCTGACAAGCGGGGACTGCCACTACCAGCCTACAACCTGAGCGCAACGCGCAGCTTGCGTCCTGCTCCCTTCACGCCTCGCACGCGCCGCCTCTTTCGTAACCCCCGCCTTTTTCATTTTGTGGACAGCTTTGCGCCGACGCGCCTCTCCGCTACGCACAGTAGCCCCTACAATAACGGTGTATGCGTTTCCTCATTGCTCTGCTCGCCCTCGCCGGCCTCATCGACTCTGCCCTCGCCCTGCGCATCCACTACCAGGACCCCGCAGCCGCGCCGCCATGCGCCGTCACCGAAAAGTTCGACTGCGGCGCCGTCAACCACTCGCGCTTCGCCGTCTTCCCGCCCACCAGCTTTGACGAGGCCCCGGACTCGAAGAAGGTCCACGTGCCCGTGGCGATCTTCGGCATCATCGGCTATGGCGTCATCCTGCTCGGCGCGCTGGCCAAGCTGCCCTGGCTCACGCTGCAGCTGGCCGAGATCGGCTTCGCCTTCGCCGCGTTTCTCTCCTACATGGAGGCGTACATCCTCGAAAAGTGGTGCATCTACTGCGTCTACTCCATGGGCATCATCTCCGCGATTCTGCTGTGCAGCATCGTGTGGGTCATCATCCATCGCAACCGCCGCACGGGCACCTTCCTGGGTAGCTAGACCTCCATGTGGCCCAAGGCGCTCGCGCAGCTGATCGAACTCGCACCGCACCTCGCACGGCTGCTGCCGATGGCGGACCGCTTCTTCCAATCGAAGACGGCCGACGCCGAGGCCAGCCGCTCCGCCATGGAGCAGATGGCCGCCGGCCTGCGCGGCGATCTCGGCCAGGTCACCGCGGCCCACGCCGGCCTCTACAGCCAGCTCACTGAACAGCGCGACATCCTCAACGACCACACCGCAAAGCTGGAGATGCTCTCCGCCGAAGTCAGCGCGGCGCGCCTCTCCGCCGAGGCCAACGCAACCCGGCTCGCCGTGCTCGAAGCCCGCTGCCGCGTGCTGATCGTGATGGCCTCGGTCACGCTCGCCGCGCTCGTCGCTGTGATCGCTCTGCTGCTGCACTCGGCTCAAGGTTGAGCGAAGTGATGCGCCCAGCTAATTGGGTTCGCGATGCGGTCTAATTCATAAACTGAGCAACAATGAAACCAATCACAACGGCGACAACCACTGCACCGATGATCCAGTGCTTTATTGTCTCTTTCAACACCAAGTCGTTGCGCTCAGGATTGCTTGGGTCGTACTTCACGGAAATCCAATCGCCCTCCCTATACGTTTCTGAATAGCTCGTGAAGGTTCCACCGTAATAGTGACCGTCGACTTTGTAGGTGAACACTACAGAATACGACTTGCCGTGCTTCCCATCACTGACGATCACGCTGCCTACAGCTCCATCGGTCTGTACCCAGTCTCTTCTCCGCATCGACCCTCCGCGAACCCCACTATACTGAAGCCGATGGCCAACATTACCCTCGCCGACATCCGCGCCGCGCACGCACGCATCGCACCCGCCGCCGTGCGCACGCCGCTGGTCCTGCTCGACCCCGAGCGTCTGCGCGCCTTCGGCATCGCCCGGCCTCTGCCCGTCATCTATCTCAAGGACGAGTCCGCGCAGCCCATCGGCAGCTTCAAGCTGCGCGGCGCGTACAACAGGATCGCCCAACTCTCGCCGGAAGAACTGCGTCGCGGCGTCATCACCTACAGCTCCGGCAACCACGCGCAGGGCGTGGCCTACGCCGCGCGCGCACTCGGCGCCAAAGCCGTCATCGTCATGCCCTCCAACGCGCCGCAGATCAAGCGCGACGCCACCGCCGCACTCGGCGCAGAGATCGTGCTCGTCGGCAACGCCAGCAGCGACCGCAAGCTGAAGGCCGAAGATCTCGCCGCCGCCCACGGCTACACCATCGTGCCGCCCTACGACGACCCCGCCATCATCGCCGGCCAGGCCACCTGCGGCATCGAAATCCTCCAACAGGTACCCAACGTCGATCTCGTCCTCTCGCCCGTCTCCGGCGGCGGCCTGCTCTCCGGCGTCTCCGCCGCCATCAAGCTCACAGCGGAAACCCTGATCCCCAATCCCTATTCCCTAACCCCTGCAGTCTACGGCTGCGAGCCCGCACTCGCCGCCGACGCGCAGCAGTCCTTCCGCACCCGCACCCTCGTCGAGTGGCCCGCGGCAGACACCACCCGCACCCTCTGCGACGGCCTGCGAACGCAGTCCCTCGGCGCGTTGAACTTCGAACACATCCTCGCCTTCACCGACGGCATCGTCACCGTCACCGAGGCCGAGATCCGCCGCACCACGCGCCTCCTCTTCGAAGCAACCGACATCGTCGCCGAACCCAGCGGAGCCATCACGCTGGCCGCCGCGCTCTTCCACGCCGACGAGCTGCCGCCCGCAAAGACCCTCGTCGCCATCGTCTCCGGCGGCAACCTCGAACCCGCCCTCCGCGCCGAGCTTGCATCCGAACCGCGCAGCGCCACCGTCTAAAGCGTTGTCAGTTCTCCGTTCTCAGTGATCAGTACCTGCAAGCGCGCCGGCACCAAAGGCCAACACGAATCCACTGAAAACGAATCCACTGAAAACTGAGAACCGACAACTAACACCCCTCCCTATGCGCCCTCTCTCGCTCCTCGCCGCCGCTTTGCTCCTCGCCGCTCCCGCCTTCGCGCAGCATCGCAAGGGCGACCCCAACGCCTCCGGCTACGACAACGCCGACCGCGCCACGCTGCTGCACACCGCCAACGTCTACGCGATGGCCGACAGTGCCACGCCGCCGCTGACCACCGTCGCGCCCGGCCACGAGATCGTGCTGGTCAACACGCGCGATGCACAGAAGGACTCCGACTGGGTGAACGTCTTCGCCAACACCGACCCGAAGGACGAAGAAGACCCCGACTCCAAGCCCGACTTCGAAGACCCCAGGGACAACCCCGACCCCAGCTCGGGATGGATTCGCAACAAGGGCATCGTCGGTCCGAAGACGCCGCACGGCGACGCCATCCTCTTCGGCGCCGCGGCCGAGTACGAGTCCCAGGCCTCGCACCCCAACCCGCCCGCCGGGGCCGATGCCGCCGCGCACCGCCTCTATCAACGCGTCGTCGATTACTTCCCCGACTCCCCTCTCGCGCCCGAGGCCCTCTTCCGCGCCGCCGATATTCGCTGGCAGCTCGACAAACTCGACATCGCCACCCTGCCCAGCGCGCACGAGCAGCAGGCCTTTCTGCGGCCCAACCTGTACGACGGCGAGCTGCGCCGCGTCATGAAGCTGTACCCCAACTCCGACTTCGCCGCGCGCGCCGCCTTCGACCTGCTCGACGCAAAGCTCTGCGGCGACTGGCAGGGACTGCCCACCTGCCCCGAGCAGGAATCGAACCTCTACCTGAAGTACGCCAGCCAGTACCCCGGCGGCCCGAAGTCTGCCGAGGCGCTCTACGGCGCGGCCTATCGGCAGGGCGCGCTCGTCACCATGTACAAGCTCGACGACGACCCGCGCCGCTCCGCCGCCGCCGCCAGAAACTGCCAGGCCATCGCCGACCAGCTGCAGCACGATTATCCGAAGTCTGACTTCGCCGACCGCGCCACGGCCATCGCCTACAAAGTCGCGCAGGGAATCCCGGTCTACGGCAGCGACCGCGACTGAGCTGGCCCGATCGCCTTCCCGATGAGCCACCTGCAAATAAACTTCGCTCGAAAATCCAGCAAACTCGCTCTGTCAAGCCCCCAAAGCCCCGAAGCAACACATTGCGAACGACTTACGCTCTAACGAATCATTACCACCCATGACCTATACTGGAATCAGGGACATTCTCGGCGAACCGCCAAAACCCACCCCATCCACGCTTCACGCATAACTCCTTTGATTTCTATATTATACCCGTAAAATCTCTGGAATCAATATTTTGCAGCCACAAGGCCCCGTAAACTGTTGATTCCAGAGATCAGCTCCCCGGCATAGGGGGGTGGGGGGGGTGCCTGCATCCGGCAATTCACACCTTTCGTCCGCACTTCACTTTAGAATCAGACACTATGTCATTGCTGAAAATTCTCATCCTGGCGATTGTGCAAGGCCTCGCCGAACTGCTTCCCGTTTCAAGCTCCGCGCACGTTGTCGTTGCGGAGAAGCTTCTCGGACTCGATCCCAGCTCGCCGCAGATGACGCTGGTGCTGGTCATGCTCCACACCGGAACGATGTTTGCGGTCATCGCGTACTTCTGGTCGCAGTGGAAGCGCTCATACTTCTCCGCCGAAGACGCATTCAAGCGCTTCGCTGTCCGCGCCATCTGGGCCACGGCGCTTACCGGCATCATCGGCTACCCGCTGCAGAAGATCGTCGCGCACATCGCGTTTCCGAACGTACCCAAGGCGCAGATTGAGGACCTCTTCGGCAGGCTCGATATCGTCGCGGTCGCGCTGTTCACGGTGGGCCTGCTGATCCTCTGGGCGGGCTTCGCGGGCCAGGACGCCGAGGCCGCAGCGACCAACGCCTACGAGCGCTCCATCTCGCGCTCGGGCGACAACGTCACCTTCTCGCAGGCTGGCTGGATGGGCGCGATTCAGGGCCTCTGCCTGCCGTTTCGCGGCTTCTCCCGCTCCGGCGCGACCATCTCGATGGGCCTGCTGACCGGTGCCAACCGCGAGCGCGCGGAACGGTTCTCGTTCGCATTGGCCGTCATTCTCACGCCTCCCGTGATCGCCCGCGAGGTGCTGCGCCTGCTGCACGCGCGGCACGAGGCTGCGGCGCTGGGTGTGACGCTCGACCTGCACGCCAGCGTCGTCGCCGCACTGTTTGGCATGGTATTCAGCTTCCTCGCCGGACTTGCCGCGCTGCGCTGGCTGAGCAGCTGGCTGGAGCACGGCCGCTGGTACCTCTTCGGCATCTACTGCGTGCTGGCCAGCTTCGTCGTGTTCTTCCTGCACCTGCGCCGATATTAGTTCTCCGCCTGCGTGTAGCGATACGCCCACCCGATCAGCGGCAACTGCAGCGGCAGCCGGAGCCAGAGCACCCACAGTGGAACTGCGGGGAACAGCTCCGGATGCTGCGCCATCCACAGGTTCGCCGGGAAGACGGCGACGAGCAGGCAGACCAATCCCCAGGCTGCTGCGCGTCGCCGCCCCGGAATCAGCACGCCGAGCCCGCCTGCGATCTCCGCCGCGCCACTGAGCAGCACCAGTTCGTGATGCGCAGGCAGATAGCTCGGCATGATGCTCTCGTAGTTGCGCGTGGCCACAAAGTGCATCGTGCCGGCCGCCACGTAGATCACGCCCATCGCCACTCGCCCGACTCGCATAGAACTCTTATACGCGGCGACGCGGCGCGTAGTCACTACTCTGGTTCCGCCCCGCAGCTGCGCGTTCCACCGCGGTTGAACGTGGAACAATGAGAGTGCCCTGGTAGTTCTCGCGCGCGGTCAACAGCCGCGCGCAGACCCCTTCTATGAAGCCGAATCAACACTCCATCGCGCCGACCCGCAACCGCCGAGTGAACGAGATGCTGGGCCTGGCCGTCCTCGTGGCGGGCTGCCTGCTGCTCCTGTCACTGCTCACGTACACGCCCTCGGACCCGTCACTGGACTCGGTCAGCAGCGCCGTCGGTCCACACGTCGCACAGAACTGGGCCGGAGTGTTCGGCGCGTACCTCGCTGATCTGCTGCTGCAATCCGTAGGCATCGCTGCGGTGTTTGCGCCGGTTGTGCTGCTCAGCCTTGGCTACTCGTGGGTGCGTTCGCGGCGCGTCGGATCAGGCGCATCGCGGCTTTGCGGGCTTGTGCTGTGGCTCATCTTCGCGCCGGCAACCATCGCCCTGCTGCCCGGAAACCTGCACTGGAAGCACGCATTGCCGATCGCCGGCGTGGAAGGTCGCGTGCTTTGCGACGCCCTGCTGAGCAACCTGAATCTACCGGGGACAACGATCCTCTGCTGCCTGATGGTGCTGCTGTCGCTGTATCTTGCGACCAGCTTCACGCTGACCCATGCGCGCGAGTGGTTTGCCTCGCACTTCGGGTTCCTCAGCGCACTGAGCAACGGCATCGCGGCTCGCCGCCAGCGACACCAGGAAGCCAATGCAGGCGGCCTCTTCGCGAGCCACGAGTTCGCAAGCCACGAGCCATCTCCTGCTGCGGCGGAGGCAGCAGAAGCCTCAGCCACACCGGCGAATACCTCGCTGCTCAGCGGACTCCTTCGTTGGTTTGGACGCCGCAAACGCGCTGAAGGCGAACTGCCTGAAGACGCACCCGCTGTGGCACAAGCACCGGCTTCGATGTGGGAGTCCATGCCGCGCACACACGTCGATGCCATCAGCGCGACTGGCATTCACGTGGCAGCGGCAGCGGCTGCTCCCTACTCCGCTGAACTCGCCGCTGCAGCAGCGCCGATTCGCGCAAGCGATGAGCTGCCCTTTACCGAACCGCAGCCCGGCGAGGACTGGCTGAACGCGCCGGAGAGGAATACTCCCGCTCCGCTGCTGGCCAAGCCGCAGCTGGTGCCGCGGTCCGCGCCCGTGCAAGCCATGCCGGCGATGCCTTCGCCCACGGCGAACATCCGCGACCAGAACATCGCCTTCGGGCAGCGAGCCGATGCGAACCAGCTCGCCGTAACGATTCTGCCGAAGTCGATCCGCGGCTACAAGCTGCCGCCGAGTTCCCTGCTCTATCGCAGCGAAGAACATGCGCTGGTCCGCGAAGATGAGCTGCGCGCCGAGGCCCGCGTGCTCGTAGAGAAGTGCGGCGAGTTCGGCGTGGACGGCAACGTGGAGCAGATCAATCCCGGGCCAGTCGTTACCACCTTCGAGTTCCGTCCCGATGCAGGCGTGAAGTATGCGCGCGTCACCGGGCTGGCCGAT
>JAJZFE010000066.1 GCA_021798655.1 Acidobacteriota bacterium
CTGGGCGTCAACAGCAGAACCGTGTCGATGAGGTTGCGATAGCCGTGCGTAGTGTTGTCGTTCTCCGGGCCAACGTAGTAGTTGCCGGTGAGCGTGTAATACTTCTTCGCCTGCACCAGCGTGATGCCGACGGTCTTGCCGGAGTTGTTGTCGAAGATCTCGTTCCAGCCCTGCACAACCTGCACGCCGGCCGTGAGGCTCGATGTGACCGGCATGCTGGCGCGCAGACCAAAGTGGTAGTACGGAATCGCGTACGCGAAGAGGAACGAGCGGGAGTAGTTCCAGTTGTCGCCCGACTCGATGACCTCCGCGCCGGCCGAGGTGACGAACTGACCGAAGTCAATCTGGAAGCCCTTCCACTTGGCTGGCTTCGCGGAGACGAACATCTGCTCCACATACTTCAGTCCGCCGCCGGAGGGGTTGGCCGGGTGCATCACCTGGAAGGCGGAGCCGAGTCCCATATCCACGCGGATGCCGAAGGGAGCAGGGTCATGCGCGAGTGTGATGCGCGCCTCGGTGAGCGAGACGGTGTTGGCCCGGATGTCGAAGTTGCGCAGCTGCGTGCTGCCGTTGTCGGGGTGGTTGGAGTCGAAGTCGTAGTAGCCATCGAGAATGCCGCTGACGCTGATGGGGCTCTTGGCGAGTGCCGCAGGCTCGGGAGCTGCGGACGGTGCGGAGATCACCAGCGACGGTGCCGCGGCAGGAGTTGCAGCGGCCGCAGGAGCAGGGGCCTGGGGGGTAGGTGCATCGACGGTCCGGGGCGCTGGGCTCCCGGCCACAGTACCGGGGGCCTGTGCGGTCCCGGTGCGGCTAGCAGTAAGTGCAAGTGCCAACATTGAAGCGCTGCAGATACGTTGGGCGATCGTCAAGGTCCTGTCTCTTTCGGCCCGGTGCGGCATCGACTGCCACCGCTTTCGGGCATCCGCATTGGAGTGCGGAGGTTGGGTTGGAGTACAAGCGTAGGCACACGCTCACCCGATCTGCACCGCTGCGCTGGTGCAGATGATAAACGGCAGATGACGGAGATGGAACGCTACGGCCGTCCGGTTCGTGAGTGCTTGTGAACATATGACATGAGCAGCCATAAAAAACGCATATCAAAGTTGATAGCGGCGGCAGGAAGCGACAGGATTCCGCGAAATGGTGCCGTCATGGCTGATTCTTGTGGCATCGGCGTTCAAGAACAGCTAACATTCGGAAACGGCTGCAACCCATCGGAGCCCTGCGAGTCTGTGCCACACAGTCGCCGTCCACGACGACGCGACACCCCATGGAGAGGACGACCTTCAGCCACGAGCGCTGACCGACGCCGTCGACCGGATCACTATGAAAAAGCTGATGACGATTGTGTTTGCGTCGCGACGCCCGAAGGCCGGGTTCCGCAAACAGACCAGCTTTTTCTCCTCACCGTTTCTATTTTTGATGCAGTGCAGCCTGGGCATCAGCGCTGCGCTGCTGCTGTGCATGCTGGGCGTTGCGCTGCACACGTCGCTGCCCGCGATGAGCATGTTGTTCATCCTGGTGACGGTTTCCATGGCGGTGCGCTGCGGCTTCTGGCAGGCTGCGGTGGTGTCGGTCGGCTGCGTGCTGTGCGAAAATTTCTTCTTCGCCGCACCGCGTTTCAGCCTGCGTATCGTGAACCTGCAGGACGGACTGACGTTGCTGGTCTTCGAGATCACGGCGCTGGTGGTAAGCCGCGTTTCGTCGCGCGAGATTGCGCACGCGGCCGACAGCGAACGCGATCGGCGACGCACGCAGCGGCTCTACTCCGTAAGCCACGACGTGCTGCTGCTCAATCCCCAGGACCCGCCGGAGCGCCAGATCGCCGAGTTCATCGTGAAGGAGTTTGAACTGGAGGCCGCGGCCGTGGTCAACGACCTGCTGCGAGCCGTGGGGGCGGCGGGCCGGTGGGCGGGCGAAGAAGAAGGACTGCGCGAACGACAGAGCCTGGGCAAGGCGCTGCTGCCCGGCGACGTCTCCCAACGGACGCTGTTCAGCGTGAACGGCCGCGTGGGTACGCTGCTGGTGTGCGGCGACATCTCCGACCTCGCACTGGATTCGCTCGCGTCGCTGGTCGTGCTGGCGCTGGAGCGTCATAGCGCGTTCGTGAACGAAGGCACAGCCGAGGCCGCGCGCAAGACCGAGCAGCTGCGCACCACGGTGCTCGATGGTCTGGCCCACGCCATCAAGACGCCGCTGACCATCATCCGCGCCGCCAGCTCCGGGCTGCTGGAGGTCGGCAACCTGGATGCGACGCAAGGCCAGCTCGCGCAGATGATCGATGAGCAGTCGGTGCGGATCGAAGAGCTGACCAGCCGTCTGTTGCAGACGGCCCGCGTGAAGGATGAGCATCTGTCGCTGCAGATTGAGACCGTCGATGTGCCCGACCTGATCCACGAGGTGGTGCGCGACTTCCAGAGTGAGTGGCCGGAGCCGACCGAGACCGCCTCCGAGAGCCCGACGGTCAACATCTCGCTGAGCCAGCGCATCCTGCCCATCGCGGCCGACCACGAGATGCTCTCGACGACACTGAAGGAGCTGCTGACCAACGCTGTGAAGTACTCGCATCCCGGCTCGCCCATCGGCATCGCGGCCCTGGACAGCCCGGCCGAGCTGCGCCTCTCGGTGCAGAGTCATGGCCCGGTCATCCGCGCCGAAGACCGCGAGCACATCTTCAAGAAGTTCTACCGCAGCGTGGATCACCGCCACTCGGCACCAGGCACAGGGCTTGGACTCTCGGTGGCGCTGCGCGTGACCGAGGCACACGGCGGACACATCTGGTTCACGAGCACCGAGCACGAAGGCACAACGTTTTATCTTTCGCTTCCGCGGCAGACTGCCGCAGACTAAGCCACAGAGAGAATCGCACAACGATGGCAACCCGCATTCTTATCGTCGACGACGAACACGCAATCCGCCAGGTGGTAGCCACCACGCTGCAGCCGCTTGGCTTTGAGGTCATCGGCTGCTCGCGCGGCGAAGACGCCATTCCGCTGGTGAGCCAGCAGGGCGGTGGCGGCATCGAGGCCGTACTGCTGGACATCAACATGCCAGGCATGGGCGGCGTGGCAACGTGCCGCGCGCTGCGTACTATCTCCGCCACCCTGCCGATCCTGATGCTGACCGTGCGTGACTCCGAGGACGACAAGGTGGAGGCGCTCGACGCCGGCTCGGACGACTACATCACCAAACCGTTCGCGGTGCGCGAGCTGGTCGCCCGCGTCAACGCCGTGCTGCGCCGCGGCAGATCGCTCAAGCAGTCTACGTCCGCCATCACCGTGGGCGAGCTCTACATCTGCAACGAGCGCCGACTCTTCAAAAAGCGCGACGAAGAGATTCACCTCACGCGGATGCAGTTCGACATGCTGTACCTGCTGATGAGCCACAAGGGTCGGCCCGTCACGCATCACAAGATCCTCACCACCGTGTGGGGACCGGAGTTTCGCGAAAACGTGGAGTACCTGCGGACCTACGTGCGCCAGCTGCGCATGAGGATCGAGGACGACCCGGCGCACCCGCAGTACCTGCTGACCGCGCCGTACGTGGGCTACCGGTTCCGCGAGTAGCGCGGACAGGCTCGCACGGCGATCATTGTTGTGCAAAAACTTTCCGACGCCAGACGTTGACGATAGGCTATGCTGAAGGCAAAGAGCGTGCGAACGACAGGCGCTAACCGGCAGATTCGAGCCAATTTACGTACCGGCAGATTCCACCGGTTTCATGAGCTGCAGGCACTCCTTCCAGCAAAGCAATCTCCCGACCTCATTCCGCAGAGAAGTTTTCCGCATCCACGGCTATCTCAGCCGAATCAACCCGCGTCTAAGCGTGCTAGGCTCATTTTTTTCAGCATGTGATATCGCACGCAGCCTACGATAACGTCCGCAAGGAGGAAGTTTTCAATGAGTGATTTTGACCGTGAAGAGGTGGTGCATCCGAGTGCACCAGCATGGCTCTCAGGAGTGTCCGTTGCAGCACTGGTAGTGGGTCTCGGAGCGCTCGGCTGGAGCTTTGGTCTGCAGAATCATCTGACCCAGGCACAGCAGTCGCTCGACGCAGCCAACAAGCAGAACACGGCACTGGCGCAGAAGCTGGAGGATACCAACGAACGGCTGAAGGCGCAGGGAGAGGCGCTCGGGCAGAGCGTCGGGCTGACCCAGAAGCAGCTCGAAGATCGCTCCGAACAACTGGTCGCCAGCCAGCGCGCCGACGCAGCTCGCTTCGCGCGCGAAGAGAAGGCCACGCAGCAGCAGGTAGGCGCCGTGCAGAGTGACGTTTCGGCCGTGAAGACCGACGTGGGCGGCGTGAAGACCGACGTGGCCAACACGCAGGCCGACCTTGCCGACACCAAGACCCAGTTGACGCGCGTGATGGGCGATGCCGGCGTGATGAGCGGCCTCATCGCCACCAACCACTCCGAACTGGAAGAGTTGAAGCACCGCGGCGATCGTAACTACTACGAGTTCACGCTGCACAAGGGCGCGCCTGCGCAGAACGTCGGCACCATCAAGATTGCGCTGAAGAAGGCCGATCCGAAGCACTCGAAGTACACGCTCGCACTCAGCGCCGACGACAAGAGCATCGAGAAGAAGGACAAGAACCTCGATGAGCCGGTACAGTTCTACTCCGGCAAGACTCCGGCACTGTTTGAGATCGTCGTGAACGACATCAGCAAGAACCAGGTGACCGGCTATCTGAGCACCCCGAAGAGTGCGCCGGGGCCCATCGCAGTTCCGTAAGCAGGCTCCGTAAGCGAGCTTCGTAACCAACACGCCGTGAAAACAAAAGGGCTGCGCAACGATAGGTTGCGCAGCCCTTTCAGTTTGCCTGCGGCTTACTGTTTCCTGTACGGCTGCGTGAATGCGGCGATGTTTGCTCCCGCAAGAAAGGCACGCAACGTGTCTTCGAGCTGGTGGCGTGCCTCGGCTGGCTCCAGGTGCGTGTTCGTAGTGGTGGCGTGCAGCATGACCGGAATCGGCCGCGTCGGGCTGGGGTTCAACAACACATTCGTCCTCGGCACGCTGTAGATCAAACCAAACTGCTTCACATCGTCGGAGTACTGCCCACAGCTCTCGCCAGTGCACACGGTGGTGGCCTCTTCGACCTCCTGCGTGTCGTCCAGATAAAACGCGCCGCTGAATCCGACCTCGCCCTGCGCTGTGTTCATAGGCAGATTGCCGCGCCATATCGAACCTTCTCCACGCGCATAACGACACGCGATCGAATCATGCGCGCCAAAGTTGGGTGAGACGGCCACCGAGACGGTGTCACCAGCGCCGTTGGTATAGTCGCCCCAGTAGAACAGCTGTGGCCCCTGCAGCATCGTCTCGTTGTGCCGCGCGATGAGATGGAAGGCGCCGACCTGTTGCGGAAACACGCCGAGCGCTGGCAGTGCCGCCTGCTGATCGCGCTGCAGCAACTCCTGCGCGTAACTGAACGAACCCGCCACCACCAGCACCAAAAACATGCTTCCCTGCAGCAGCCATCGCCGCTGCTGCGCTACAGGCGTGGCGGCTTCGGCAACGCGCGGCAGCTCTGGAGGCCACAGGTCGCCACTCTCGCCCAGCAACCGTATCGCGGTGAACAGACCCCAGGTAGCGACCGCGAACAACACCGCACCGATCACGTAGTCGCCCATCGTGGCACGGCTTTGCAGCCAGGGAATATGCAGCGCAACCAGATAGTAAAGCACCAGGCCGCAGAGCCGCAGAAAGTTGAAGACATATCCAACCAGCACCGAGCACGCAACCACCGCGACCGTCACCGACGGTTTGAAGCGATACAGGTACCCGGCCACCAGCGCGATCATGCCCAGCGTCACGGCACCGCGAATCCCGTTACAGCCGGGAGCGATGAACATGCCGAACTGCGGCGTAAACATCAGCAGCAGCTGGTCCGAGGTAAGCTGCTGGCCCAGCGCGTGAGCAAAGCCGCGCGCCACCATCGAGGAGATGTGCTGCAACGGCAGATCGAAATGCGTCGAGAAGATTTTCGGCACCGGGCTGACGAGCCACATGAACGCGACCGGAAACCTTGCCCGCGAGAGCAGCCGCCAGCCGCCGAACAGCAGCACCACTCCCGCGACATAGGCCACCGCCACCACCGGAAAAGGCGGAATCCAGATCACCGTACTCTGCGAAATCACCAGCTCGATCATCGCGACCTGACGCAGATGCACCAATGCCACCGTGACAGCAACAATCGCCAGGCCCCACCACGAGCCTTCCACCTGCCAACCAAGCGAACGCCATACGCGCAGGATCAGCAACAGGCTGACGACCGGCACAAACGCGCCAATCGATTTCAGCGGAACAGTGGTCCAGACGTCCCACAGCGACACGGCCACCGGAAGCACGGCCGCAATGCCGATCACACCCAACGCAACGGACGAGAGCGCCGCCGTCCGCGCTGAGATCGCCTGCGGCTGCATGGTCGTGGCCTCTAGTACCTGCTCGTGCTCCATATGGACTCCCCGTATGTCACCCTCATCCTACAAGAATTGCTGCGGCGAGTGGAATCCCTGGCACCGAGGCTTCCGCGGCACACGCGCGCCGCGGAAGTCCTCATTCGCCCCATGTTCAATTCGCTGCGATGAATCCCACAAACGTTGCGGTCACATCCACCTGCTTGGCGACCTTCAGGATCATGATGCTTGGATCCTTCAGTCCCCACTGCACGTACGGCACCACGAAGTGCGTGGTGGCGGTACACTTCACGCCATCGATGTGCAACTGCATCGGCACGGTGAGGTCGTGCGCGGTGCCGTGCAGCGTAAAGACACCGGAGACCTCGATCGCGGAGTCGCCAGACGCAGCGATGGTGCCTTTGTAGCTCTTCGGTGCGAAGGTCGCATCGGCAAAGTGCGGCGCGTCGAGGATCTGCGTGGTCATCTTCTTGTCGCGGCTGTCGTTGCCTGTCTTCCCGCTGCCCGCTGCAACG
>JAJZFE010000090.1 GCA_021798655.1 Acidobacteriota bacterium
TGGGCTTGGCGGCGGCGGGCTGCTGCGCGGGGAGCGCGAGGCCAGCGAGGCTGGCAAGGGCGGCGGTCAGGACGGCGGCAAAGGGGGAGCGATAGCGCACGGCAGGTTCCTTGGGGTCGTACAACGGTGAATGACTACTCGACTAGGGTATCGTGCCGAGGGTTAGCGAGGGGAGAGAGTTTTTTTGCGAGGGGTGGGGCGCGGGCGGTGGTGGCGGGGGTGACGGCTTGCTTCGCGGGCGGTGGGCAGATACCCTGAATGCACTATGTATGAAGACTTCACTGCTGTAGACCGCTGGACCGGAGAGACGCTGCACTGCGTGTGGAAGGGCACCCTCGTTGCGATTGCGACGCGCCATGCCGATGCGACCGACATACGGTTTGCGGTGAACGACAAGCCGGTGTGGATCGCGATGCCCAACGCGGCGTGGGTGGAGCAGAAGCGGCGCAATGGCAAGGTGATTACCGACTACCTGGCGGCGCAGGCCGCGGGGCGGTATCTGCGCGAGGCGATTGGCAGCGGGTATGACAATGGCCGCGAGATGTACACGATGAGTGTGGACGAGGTGTTGGCGCAGGTGGCCGCCGTGTTGAAGGAGGCGGGCCATACGAGCAAACTGCCGTCGCTGCCCGTGGTGGACGGGGACGCGCATCCAGCGGAGCTGGACTTCCGCCTGCCGGGCGAGCCGGAGACGGTTGCAGAGAGTGGCAGAGGCTAGACCGGCACAGGCTAGCGGGCACAGGCAGAGAATCGAGAGAAGGCCGCGCGCTGACGCGGCTTTTTCTGTGGACGCGGAAGTGATAGACGCGGATGGAGTAAACTCCGGTGGGATTTAAAACATCGTAGAAGCGGTAGCCGTAGTTTGGTTGCTGGAATGGGAGACTGCGTGATCGACAGGAAGATGAGCCGGCGTGGGTTTGTGGTGGGAGCGGCGGCGGTGCCGATGGCGCTGCGGCAGATGGCGGGCGAGAATCTGCGCAACGCGAAGTACGTGTTGCTGGGCACGGACAAGGGCCAGGGGATCTATCGGGCATCGTGGAACAGCGCGACCGGAGAGATCGGCGTGCCGGAGCTGGCGGTGGCGACCGAGCGGCCGACGTACATGGCCCGGCATCCGAAGAAAGCGGTGCTGTACGCGGCGAACGAGGCGAACAGCGGGGATGGCGGGCTGTCGGCGTTTGGGCTGGATGAGCGAACGGCGCAGCTGGAGGCGCTGGGGCGCGTGAGCACGCAGGGCGGCGCGCCGTGCTACGTGTCGGTAGACGAGAGCGGGCGAAGCGCGTTTGCGGCGAACTATATGGGCGGCAGCCTGGCGTCGTTCAACCTGAACGGCGATGGCACGGTGCAGGCGCCGGGGTACCTGTTCAACTGCAATGACAACGCGGCGTGCGGCGTGACGGGGCCGGTGGCGGCGCGGCAGGAGGCTCCGCATCTGCACTGTGCGGTGCTGTCGCCGGACAACCACCATGTGGTGGTGTGCAACCTGGGCGAGGACGCCATTGAGGTGTTTCCGCTGGACCCCGGGGGCGAGCCTCCGCTGGATGCGCCGAAGCGCTTTGCGGCGCGGGCGGGATCGGGGCCGCGGCATGTGGTGTTCCATCCGAACGGAAAGTGGATGTACTGCATCCACGAGCTGGACTGCACGATTGACGTGTACGAGTGGCGGACGAGCCGGAAGGAAGGCGCGTCGCTGATGCCGCTGGGTGGGAGCGTGGTGCAGACGGCGGCGGCGGGTTCGTCGCTGCAGGGCGATACCGCGTGCGAGGTGCTGGTGGATGAGCACGGACGGTTTGTGTATGCGAACACGCGCGGAGAGAACTCGCTGGTGGTGTACAAGGTGAATCCGAAGACGGGCTTTCTGACCGAGCAGCAGCGCGTGCAGACAGGCGGCACGGTGACGCGGCTGATCGCGCTGGACCCGACGCGGCAGTGGCTGCTGTGCATGAACCAGGGCTCGGACAGCGTGACGGTGTTTGCCCACGACGCGAAGACAGGCAGACTGAGCGAGAAGCCGAAGACGTTCAAGGCAGACTCGCCGATGTGCGTGATGTGGGTGTAGGACGCTCCTGGTTGAGGCGTATCGCAGCCAGCGTGCAACCGCGGTGGCAGGGTCTCTGTCCAGATTCGAGCGAAGAGAAAAAACGAGATGCGAGAGCGACCCAGCAGGGCCGTTCTCCTCGACAGGGATGCCATGTTCAAGCGCAGAGTGACGGTGACATATCGGGTGGGCAGCGGTGAAGCGGTGGCGTGTCCGGTGGGCTGGATCGACAACTTTGCAATGCGGAACTTTACCAACGACGCGGTCTTCGATGACACGCTGCCGGTGGGCGATGGCGCGATGGAGATTGGCCATCGCGTTCCGGTGGAGCGGCTGCACGAGGCGATGGAGGACTGGTTTCGGCGGAAGGGGTATTTGAAGAGCGGGGATGTGCTGGTGGTGGCGGAAGGCAGTGAGTAGGAAGTAGGAAGTAGGAAATAGGAAGTAGGAAACAGGAAGTAGGAAGCGTCGCATTGTTGCGCTACCAGACCGGTGTAGCGGCGGACCGTACGACGCTCTTACTTCCTATTCCCTACTTGCTGCTTGCTAGCTCTTCAACGTCTTGCCGTCGAGGACGAAGCGGTACTTGACGTCGGCTTTGAGGACGCGGTCGTAGGCTTCGGGGAGGCGGTCGTAGCTGATGAGTTCGATGTCGGCGACGATGTTCTTTTCGGCGCAGAAGTCGAGCATCTCCTGGGTCTCCTTCATGCCGCCGATGGCCGAGCCGGCGAGCGAACGGCGGTTGGCGAGCAGCGAGAAGGGCGCGACGGAGAGCGGCTGCTCGGGCAGGCCGACCAGGCAGAGCGTGCCGTCGAGCTTGATAAGGTTGAGGTAGGCGTTCATGTCGTGCGGTGCGGAGACGCAGTCGAGGATGAAGTCGAAGGAGCCGGCGTGCTTGGCCATGTGCGCGGGGTCCTTGCTGATGACAACCTCGTTGGCACCGAGCTTGAGGGCGTCGTTCTGCTTGCTCTCCGACGTGGTGAAGAGGACGGTGTAGGCGCCGAAGGCGTGCGCGAACTTGAGGCCAAGATGGCCGAGACCGCCGAGGCCGACGATGCCGACCTTCATGTTCGGGCCGACCTTCCAGTGCTTGAGCGGCGAGTAGGTGGTGATGCCGGCGCAGAGCAGCGGCGCGGTGGCGGCCATGTCAATGGTGGGCGAGAGGGTGTGGACGAAGCGCTCGGGGGTGACGATGAAGTCGGAGTAGCCGCCGAAGGTGCGCTCGCCGTTGCGCTGAATGGCGTTGTAGGTGTCCACGGCGCCGCCGTCGGAGCAGTAGACCTCGAGGCCGGCGTTGCAGTTGTCGCAGTGCAGGCAGCTTTCGACGATGACGCCGACGGCGGCGCGGTCGCCGACCTTGAATTTGGTGACGGCGGAGCCGACGGCGGTGACGTGGCCGACGATCTCATGGCCGGGAACCATGGGGTAGAGCTCGCGGCCCCACTCGCCGCGGACCTGGTGGATATCGGAGTGGCAGATGCCGCAGTAGTCGATGGCGACGACGACGTCGTCGGGCGCGGGTTCGCGACGGTCGAAGTGGAAGGGGGCGAGCGGGGAGGTCTTGGACTGGGCGGCGTAGCCGAGGGATTGCATGGGGAGGACTCCGGTGAAGCGGGTTTGAGGGTGGGCTATTAAGGATTGAGGTTGAAGTGAACTGTGATGGTGGTATCGACTTGGGTGGGCTGGCCGTTGAGGAGGACGGGTTGATACTGCCACTGCTTGACGGCATCGAGTGCAGCATCGCTGAGGAGCCCGTCAGGCGAAGAGACTACATCGAGAGAGTGGATTTTGCCATCGCGACCGACAAGAGCGGCGAAAATGACGGTTCCTCCGATCTGACGCCGTTTAGCCAGAGGCGGATACGTGGGTGGCACCTTTTTGATGATCTTGCCTGCAAGCACAGCTCCGGCGACGCGCTCTGGCGAGCGATCATCGGTCGTCAGTGCCACTGGATTGGTCGTTGGGTCATAGGTTTCCAGGGTGGTGATCTTACCGTCGATGGCGGGCTTGCCGTAGTAGTCGACGGTGCTATGAAGGGCGACGTTGGTGCCGCGGAAGGAGCCGACGGTGTTACGGATAATCGCTTTACCCTCACTGTTGTCAATGATCAAGCGCAGGGTGTCACTACCCGGAGTGAGGCAGATGACGGGACCGGGGTCCAGGCCCATCTTGCCGTTAGAGGCCGGCAACCTGCGGCTGACGGAGAGGCAGGTGAGCGTTGCGTTGCCAAATTGCCTCGGGTTCTCGTCCACGCTGAGTTCCTCGTCCTTTGCGAAGTGGGGGATAGGGTTGACGACCTGATCGACGAGGTTGGAGACGAGGACGGCTTCGCGGTTAGCGACAGGCTCAAGGTCGCCGGAGGGGGTTGGAATTGTTCGATTGAACGAGGGGCTGGTGATCACCAGCCGACGCTGCGTGGGGGAGACCCACCACTCTTCGACGATGCCGGACTCCTTTTTCTTGCCGGCCAGGTCGTAGAGGTCGAAGGTCATGGCGAGGTGCCAGGGCTGGGTGCCCGGACGCAGCAGGGAGGTCTCGTCAGCAAGCTGCGTGATGCGCTGGCGGGCGTCTGGTGCCTGCGCGAGGGACGCGCAGGATGGGAGAATGAAAAGCAGCGGGAGGGTAGGAATCAGGTTGGGTCGCATCGTGAGAGGCATGTCCGCTGGCTGGCAGTTGTGACGGGCTGGAGTTGATCCATCGCTTTGGGCATCATAGCGCAGGTCTACGGCGCTGGTCATTGCCAAGAAGAGGCACCGGCAGGAGCATGTGCAACAGCCAATGCCGGGGTCTCTCCGCTGCGGCGCAAGGGCGCGCCTTCGGTCGAGATGACAGTTGATGAGAGAAGGCGGTGACGGAGAGTCCACGTTCAACCTCGCTCAGGGGCATGACAGGCAAAGAGGGTTTACTCGTCGTAGTGGATGAGGGAGAAGACGTCGATGTCGGGGAACTTTTCGCGGCCCTTGAGGAAGTCGAGCTCGACGGCGACGGTGACGCCGACGATCTCTGCGCCGAGCTGCTTGACGAGGTTGGCGGTGGCGAGCATGGTGCCGCCGGTGGCGAGCAGGTCGTCGACGATGATGACGCGCTGGCCGGGCTGGACGGCGTCCTTGTGGATCTGCAGGGAGTCCGAGCCGTACTCGAGGTCGTACTTGATGGTGAGCGTCTCGGCGGGGAGCTTGCCGGGCTTGCGGACAGGGACGAAGCCGGCGTTGAGGCGGTAAGCCAGCGCGGGGCCAAAGATGAAGCCGCGGGCTTCGATGCCGAGGACGAGATCGACGTGCTTGTCGATGTAGTACTGCGCGAAGGCGTCGATGAGCTCAGCGAAGCCGGTCTTGTCCTTGAGGACGGTGGTGATGTCGTAGAAGAGGATGCCGGGCTTGGGGAAGTCGGGGACGGAGCGGATGAGCTGCTTGAGGTGGTCGCAGTTGGGGACGGAGGTGGACATGCGGGCGTGGCTCCTTGGGGATTCGTGGCACGAAGGGAACGCAGATTCCCTTCGGGAATGACAAAAAAAAAGAGAGAGCTACCAGGCTCCTTCGATCTTGAAGGCGGTGAGGCTGGCGGCTTCGGACTCGGCGAGTTCGTGCTCGATGACCTTGTCGACGCGGCTGCCGCGGGAGCCTTTGTGGAGCTGGGTGCGGAGGTCGGCGAGGTCGGCGGGGTCGCCGGCGACGAGGAGTTCGACCTCGCCGGAGTCGGTGTTGCGGACCCAGCCGCGCAGGTTGAGGTCGGCGGCCTCGCGGTGGACGAACCACCGGAAGCCGACACCCTGAACCCGGCCGCGAATGAGGAAGTGGAGGACCATGTTACGACGGAGAATTTCCTTGCCGTCCAGACTCATATTCCTTCAATAAATCAAAATAAGGCAATCTGAGAAGGGTGCCTACCATCTCATACGTTATTTCAATGGCCAAAAAGTTGAACGCTACCAGAGGCTCCTCCACAAAAGGAGGGTATACAGTGTTGTGCATTAATTCATTGATGGCAGATTCCACCATATTCCAATCGCCTGAAATCAAGCGTTCCAAGATTGACAGGAAAGAACGGGAAAACTGATCGAGCCCTCCATGTGTATGGTTAGCAGCGTTCAGGTACTTTGAGTACAAAACCAACAGCGCATGTCCGAAAAGATATGCATAATTAGAACGCTGTGGTTCAGTATGAATTGCCTCAAAAATGTCACGAGCAATTCTTCGTTGAACCATAAGCGAAAAGTCGGTCTTTGGAACCTCCCCAAAGGAGGTCATTTCTTGAACATATTCATCAGCCGTAAGAAAGATATGCTCGGGATCATCTAAAAGCCCTGACGCAAATGCATTTTCGTACAAGGTCTTCCGAATCATCTTCAAGGGTTTCGTTTGAGAAATCGTTCTTTGAGTTTGCTCAAACGATTTTTGATATGTGATGTACGGGTCTTGGACCAAAAGTCGTGAAAAACACTTTAGAAAATATGAAAGCCTTTGCCCTCGAGACTCTGAATCATGGGTCGTTCGAGCTGTTTCGCTTATCGATCTCACGCGTAATTCGCACTCTGCCACATAAGCCCTATCCTTCTTATAGTGAGAAAAATAGTGCGTTGAAGATTCAGTTGAACGAGCGAGAACGGACTTAAAAACAGGCTCCTTGCAGGCTGGGCACACTATCTGTAGCGGAGCACAATCTCCGTGAGATATAACCTCAGCCTGCATATATTCACCAAGCAAAATACTGTAACCAGCGTCCATTTGTTTTATGCCCTAGACATGTAGGTGCCTTCGGCGGTGTCGATGCGAATCTTCTCGCCCTCGTTGATGAACGGAGGGACGTTGACGACGAGGCCGGTCTCCATCTTGGCGGGCTTGGTGACGGAGCTGGCGGTGGCGGACTTGATGCCGGGCTCGGTCTGGAC
>JAJZFE010000466.1 GCA_021798655.1 Acidobacteriota bacterium
ATTCCTCCACTTCGCTGCGGAATGACAAATCATGAGGATTGCTGGCGACTACACCTGAGAGGGAACGGCCCTAGAGGCTGCCTGCCGTCCACAGAATAAAAGGCTCACCAGCAATCGCTTGCGGGTGAGCCTTTCGATTGGGACGATTGCTGTCGCGCTACGCTTCGCTCTCGCCCGCGGGGTTCTTCTTGCGGCGTTTAACGGGCGGTGCAGAGCTGGGCGGCTTCTGCTTGCCGCGGCCGTTCTTTTTGCCGTTGGTCGTCTCGATGACGGCGCGCATCCAGTATTCGCCGTGCTCGTCGATCTCGATGCCGTGGGTCTCGCGCTCGAAGCCGGGGAAGCGCTTGCCGAACTGCTCCATCGCGAGGATGAGCCGGATGACCGGGCTGTCCGGGCCTCCGAGGCGCTCGCCGGGCATGGACATCGGGATGCCCGGGGGGTACGGCACCAGCATCACGGCGGCGATGCGGCCGGCCATCTCGGCGAACTTCACCTTCTCGGTCGCGTTGGTCAACAGCTTCTGGTAGGTCTGCGAGGGCGTGAGCACGGGGTCGAAGTCCTCGTCGCAGGCGGCGTTGACGAGGCCGGCGAGGTTCAGCTCCTTCATGGCCAGGTGCATCTCGTCGCTGAGATCCTTCAACGTCTGGTTGCGATAGCGCGCGGGGTACTTGGAGACGAGGTCGGGCAGTGCCTCTTCGAGCGGCGCTTCGGAGTCATAGAGCCGCTTGAACTCGAAGAGGTTTTCGAGCAGCGCGCCCCACTTGCCCTTGGACGTACCGACGGAGAAGAGCACCAGCACGGTGTAGTCGCCGGTGCGCGCGATTTCGACGCGGCGGCCGTCGAGGAACTCGGTGAGGATGGCGGCGGGGATGCCCCAGTCGGCGACGACGCCCTGCGCGTTGACGCCGGGGGTGAGGATCGTCACCTTGGCGGGGTCCAACATGCAGTAGTCGTCGGCGATGTCTTCGTCCTGATAGCCGTGCCAGTCTTCGCCGGGCTTCAGGGTCCAGCAGCTGGAGCGGTTGGTGAGTGCACCGTCGGGCGCATCCTCCAGCAGGTGGCGCTTGCCGTCGAGCGGATCGACGACGTACTCGGGCTGATAGAGGCGGAAGAACCAGCCCTCTTCGGCCTGGCGCAGACGGTGCGCGATGGAGCTCATCGCCTTGCGGAAGCTGATGGCGTCCTGCAGGGTCTCGCTCATGAGCGTGGGGCCTGCGGGCTCGTCCATCATCGCCGCGGCGACGTCGATGGACGCGATGAGCGGGTAGAACGGGCTGGTGCTGCCGTGCATCATGAAGGCTTCGTTGAACTGGTCGTAGTCGAGCGGCGCGCGCGGGCTGAGCTTGACGTGGACCATCGAGGCCATCGAAAACGCCGCGAGCATCTTGTGCGTGGACTGCGTGGAGAAGATGGCCGGGCGGTCCGGCATCTCGTCGGGCACGCCCATCGCGTAGCGGCCTTTGTAGATCTCGTGGAACTTCGCGTAGGCGTACCAGGCCTCGTCAAAGTGGACGCGGCTGACGCTCTTGGAGAGCTCTTTGACGACGCGGTTCACGTCGTAGCAGAGGCCGTCGTAGGTGGAGTTTGTGACGACCGCATAGGTCGGCACCTTGGAGCGTGCGCCGGCGGCGAAGGGGCTGCGCTCGATGAGGCCCTGCACGTTCTCCGGGCTGAAGCGCTTGAGCGGCACCAGGCCGATCATGCCGTAGCCGTTGCGCGTGGGCTTGAAGTAGACCGGCCGCGCGCCGGTGACGGTGAGCGAGTGGCAGACGGACTTGTGGCAGTTGGCGTCGGCGAGCACGATGTCGTCCTGCGCGATGACGCCGTGGCCGACGATCTGGTTCGACGCCGAGGAGCCACCGAGAACGTAGAACGTCCAGTCCGAGCCGAAGATGCGCGCGGCGTTGCGCTCACTCTCGCCCGGAGGCCCGAGGTGGTCGAGCCACGAACCGAGCGGCGAGGTGGAGATGCCGAGGTCCGAACGCATGATGTTTTCGCCGAAAAACTTGTGGAACTCCATGCCGACGGGATGCTTGAGGTACGCGACACCGCCCATGTGACCGGGCGCGTCCCAGCTGTAGGCACCCTGGTCGGTGTACTTCTTCAGCTCGCGGAAGTACGGCGGCAGCAGCTGCTCATGGTACCGCTCGACGGCAAAGTCCACGCGGTTGGCGATGAAGGCGGGCGTATCGCCGAAGAGGTGGATGTACTCATGGACCTGCTTGACGACCTCCAGCGGCAGGTCGCTGACCAGCGTGCGGTCGGCGATGAGGAAGATGGGAATCTTCTTGTTGCGGCGGCGCACGGCGCGCAGAATCTTGAGCGCGGCGCTCTCGGCAAACTCGCCCTCGCCTTCGAGATCCCAATCCAGCAGAATCGCGCTGTAGGAAGGATCGGAGGTGACGAGCGAGAGCCCGTCGTCGGGCGTGGAGGTGCGAACGACCTCGTAACCCTCTTCACCGATGGCCTCGACCAGACGCTCCATCGCACGGTCGGACACGGAGTCCGTTCCGCCCACTTCACTCGCAATCAGCAGTACCCAACGACCTTCGCTCATACACCTCTCACGTCCCTGTCTATCCTACAGAAAACGGGGGCGCGAGAGGTGTACGTGCGGTTAGCGGCGGGGTTATTCCGAGACGCCGGGGTGGACGCCTTCGGGCGCGATGATCTTGACGCCGGGCTGGGTGGTGGTGATCTTGATCTGGTCGAGCGTGTCGCGCTTCTCCTTGTCGGCGTCGACCTGGAAGCTGATGGAGTAACTCTCCAGCATCTGCTTGCGGAACTCGTCGAGATACGGCTTGATGGAGACGGGCGGAATGGTGCCCTGGTTGAAGGAGATGCCGCCGGTGGCTTCGGCGATCTGCGAGAGATAGCTCTGGCCGCTGAAGCTGCCGCGACGCATTCCGGCGTCGGGGAAGTAGATGGAGTAGACGGCGATGCCGGCGCGCTCAGCGTCCTCCTGCGCGGTCTGCACGTAGGGGCTGTCCTGGTTCATGATGGACGTGCTGCCGTTGTAGGGGTCCACGCCGTTGGTCATCATGAGCACGAGGCGCGGTCCGGGCTGAGACGACGGCCACTCCTTGGCCAGCGCGGAGAGCGAGAAGTAGGGGCTGCCGTTGATGCCGCCAATCGACATGGGAATGCGCAGCTGTTGGATGATCGCGGCGTGGTCCGTGGTGAAGCCCGGCGAGATGACGCGGCCGTTCTGCATGTAGCCGAAGAGGATGTTGGTGCCGGGCGGCATCTCGTTGATGAACTCTTCGATGTCTTTAATCTGCAGGCCGAAGGTGCCGCGCAGGCCGTCGTCCATGAGGATGGCTACCTGGGCGTGGGCGGGCACGAGCGGCGTGACGGCTGTGATGGGCGAGTCGTGCCGGTTGACCTTCAGCTTCAGCTTGGTGGGGTCGAGCTGCTCGTCGTGCTTGCTGGTGATGGTGATCAGCGCGGTGGTGGGGACCAGACCTTCGGTGGGCATCTGCTGGCCGACGGCGACAGAGGCTGCTGCGACCGCCCCCAGCGCAACTGCTGCGTTCAACGTTCTGCGTACATTCATGGTCGTTATCTTCTTTCCGCCCCGCAGGGCGATCGGTGCTCGCCTGCAAGGATACAGGTCTTCACCTGACTGAGACGCGAAGGCCCGCCCCTGCGTTGCAGGGACGGGCCAGAAGTTGTATGAGTTGGGTTGAAAACCTGCGGCAAAACGTTTATTGGGCTCCAATCCGCAGCTTCAGGCCGGTACGAAACGTGAGCGGCAGACTGGGGTAGCCGATCGGCCCCATGTGCTGGTCGTTCAGCAGGTTGTCCACCTGGCCGAACCAGGTGAAGCCGTGCTTCAGCGTATACAGCAAGCTGAGGTCGAGCTTCACGTAGCCGTAGTCGAGGTCGCGGTTGGGCAGCAGCAGCGAGTTGCCGCCGCTGGTGTCGCTGTACTCCAGGTAGGTGGAGTCGTCGCTGCGGCTGGCCATGGCACCGCGCAGCGCGAGGTTGAGCTTGCGGTGTGTGTACTGCGCGTCGAAGTAGCCGGTGTGCGGCGCGCGGCGGAAGGGCCGGGCGCCGACCAGCGGCCCGAGCGCACCGATGGCAATGTTGGGGAATGTGGGGTTGACGGGGCCGGCAGCCGCACCCTCCACGTCGGTGGAGATGGACTGCAGCACGTAGGCGTCGAGGTAGGTGTAACCGCCGCGCAGCAGGAACGCCGGCCTGGGCTGCCAGGTCAGCTCGGTCTCGATGCCCTGCGCGCGGTAGGCCAGCGAGTTCACATACGCGTCGTAGATGCCTGCCGTGGGATTCAGATTGAAGCCGAAGACGGCGTCGAGGGTAGGCGCATCCACAGCTTCGAGCTGGTGGTCGAAGACGTTGTGGAAGTAGCCCGCCTTGAGCACCAGCTTTTCGCCGACGATGTTCTGGTCGACACCGACGTCGTAGGTGCGCGAACGCTCCGCGCCCTGCGGGCCGATGTGATACTGCGTGATGTCCGCCGTGTCGCCGGCGGCGAGCAGCTCTCTGTAGAGAGAGTTGAACTCCAGCGAGAGCGAGGGCTCCTGCACACCGGTGGCAGCGTTGGCGCGCAGGCGCGTGCCGTGGAAGAACTTCGTGGTGGGCCGCACAGCAGAGTAGGTAAGCCCGAGCCGCGGCGTGCCCGCGATGCCGTAGAGGTGGTTCTTCTCCAGCGCGGCCCCGGCGGAGTAGAACAGGCGGTCCCAGAGCTCGCCCTGGAACTGCAGGTTGTACTCGTAGTTGGTGCGCTGAATCTGCTCGGCCTCGCCGAACGCGGCGTTGTTGAAGCTGCCGCGCTCACGATCGTAGCGGAAGCCGAAGAGCGCGTTGAAGTGCTGCGAAGGCTCCAGGTCACTCTGGTAGTAGAGCTGGTCGCGGTTGGAGTCCTGGTCGGAGTTCGAGCCGTAGATGTCGGTCTGCCCCGTGACGGAGTAGCCGTTCGCGCCGCGGATGGTGACGACCGGGCCGAAGTATTCGGTGTAGGCGTAGGCCGTGCCTGCGTTCAGCGTGATGGGCGTGCCGGGCTGCCCGTACTGGTGCTCCTGCTCGCGCTTGCGGGCGATGCCGTAGCGCAGCAGGTTGTGCCAGATCTCGTGATAACGATTCTCCACCGTGAGGCCGGAGTAGAGGTCCTGATCGGCCTGCTTGCCGGTGTTGGGCTCTCCGAAGAACTGCTGCGGGCCGGGCAGGCCGGTGGCTGAGACGGCGTTGTGAATCGTGAACCGCACCTGCGTGTTGCCGTTGATGTCGTAGCCCACGTTCGCGGCCGAGGTTGCGGCGTGGTAGCGGTCTTCGCGGATGGCGTTCGAGGTGTCAAAGCGCGAGAACGCGCCGTAGTAGTCGAGCTTCTGCAGCGTGCCGCCGGCCGTGACCTCGTTGCGCCAGGTGAAGAGGTTGCCGGCGTCGCCGGAGTAGGTGACGACGGGCGAGGGCGTGCTGCCGCGCGGCGTGCTGATGGCTACCACGCCCGCGCCTGCGTCCGTGCCGTAGATCGCGGAGTCAGGCCCGCGGTAGACCTCGATCCGGTCGATCGCGGTGGAGCTGACGGTGCCGTAGTCGAAGACGCCGCCGATGTCGTCGGCGGGGATGCCGTCGATCATCACGAGGTTTGCGGTGGAGTTGCCGCCGCGCAGAAAGAGGCTGGTGACGCCGCCCGTCTGGCCGGTCTGCACGACGAACGCGCCGGGCTCCTGGCGCAGCTCGGTGTTGACGCCGATGTCGGTGGACATCAGCTCGCCGGGCAGCACCGTCACCGGCGCGGTGAGCTGCGGCAGCGGCGTGGGAAGGCCCGTCGCGCTGACGGAGATGTCCTGCCGCACGGTGTTGGTGGCGAGCACGACATCCTGCTGCAGCACGTCCTTCGCGCCGGCATAGAAGTCTATGCCGACCGAGGGCAGATACTGCGGCGAGAGGCCAACAAGCGTGAAACGGCCGGCGATGTCGTAGTCGATCTCGTAGTTGCCCTGCGTGTCGGCGACGCCGAAGGCGACGGCTTTGCCGCCCTCGACCAGCTGCACACGGCCGCCGGGAATGGGCGTGCCGAGCGCGTCGGTGAGGCGGCCGCGCACGATGACGGCGTGCGCCGTCGCGGTGGCCAGCGTGAAGGTGAGGGCTGAAAAAGCAGCGCGGCGCAGCAGACTCGCGCGCGAAGATTGACCGGCGGCAGACCCTGCTCGGGCCCGGCTCAGTACACGTACCATGATGCGTCTCCTCCGCTCCCCCGTCGGGAGCGTGGCAGGCTATGAACGCGGCGGAACCGGTCTCCTGACTGGTGCAGTTTCAAAGCAGGCCCTGCGTGGCGCTTCCCTTCCCGCGCGTCTGTTTGATTAGACGCACAGTGGACAGCTCCGAGCCAGCTTCACCGGTCGCGGTGGAACGACAACAGGTGTGCACATCACAGTTGCGGGGCAGTGGCGGAGTCTCACCGCGCTTCCCGAACATTCCTCAGCGGTAGCGTTGGATGAACGATGCAGTGCCTTTGTTGCAGCACCGCAGAAATATCTAGCGTGCTACCAGTGTACTGTGTTGGGGCTGCGGCTTGCTTGCAGGGATGCTTGCAGGGGTGAGCGAAGGCGCGGTCTGCGAGGCCGGGATCGGTTCGCTTGCGAGCCCAAGCACCCGGCCCTGACCGTGCAGTTGTGCGACAAGCACCAGTCGTCTGCCGCTGGCCGACGGCGCACGCAGCGCGGTTGTGAGCGGAATGCTGACCAGCGTCTGCTCGCCCGCGCGCAGCACCATGCCTCTGCCAACCGCGCGTGCCACGGCAACATGCTTCAACGTGCGGCCGGCGTTTTCGCCGCGCGGCACGCTGGTGGTGTCGGCATCATCAACCAGTAGAGCGTAGAGATCGGCGCCGTTCGCAGGCAGCTTGCCTGTGGCCGTGAACATCACCGAAAGGCTGGCCCGGTTGGGCCGATCAG
>JAJZFE010000419.1 GCA_021798655.1 Acidobacteriota bacterium
GCCCTCCTCGCTCCACGCGCTCTCAGACTTCAGGTTGTTCGTCAGCGCGTTGAACCCCGCCTGCGTGGTGCCCCACGGCGACGTGCCAAACCCGTTGCCGCCCACCTGGAACGACCGCACGTTCTCCGCCACGTCGGCGAACACCTCGTTCGTCTCGTTGATCTTCCAGTTCACGCCCACCTGCGGCAGAAACGGCTTGCCCGAGGTCAGCTTGCCCTGCGCGTAGTTGCTCGCCTTGTCGTTCGGGTTCAGGTTCACGCCCGTGTCGAACGCCACCAGGTTGCCCGTCTGGTACGTCTCGCTCGTCTTGAAGCCTGCTGCCAGCGTGATCGCGCGCGTCACCTTGTAACGGTCCTGCACGTACACCTGGAACAGGTTCGTCGGAAAGTTGTAGGCCCACTGCGTGAAGAACGGGTTCTTTGGCGTGTCATACGGCGTAAACGTCGGCCCCTGCAGCGTCGTGCCATAGTATCGCCGCGCCAGGTCGAAGCTCTCTTTCTCGAACCACACGCCGCCTTCCATCGCGTTGCGGTCGCCCTCGTACTTCAACTCGCTCAGCACGCCGCCGCGCGCAATCCGGTACTCCGACGTGCGCTCCGAGATCGGCGAAACCGGTGTGCCCGTGTTGTCGTACGTCGCCACATACGGCGTCCACCACAGCCCGGTGCCTGCGTTGTGGTGCCCGTATACCGTCGTCTTCCATGACAGGTGGCTGGTCAACGCCGTCTCGTACTTCAGGTAGCCGATGAAGTCCTTCCGCAACCCGCCGGCCGCATAGTAGCCCACGTCCTCCGGGTCATTCGACAGGTCGCCAAACCCGCTCTGGATCGTCGGAATCGAACCCGGAAACACCGTCGGGATTCCCGCAAACACATGCCCGCCGCCGCCCTGCGCGTTGTACGCATTGGCCGCCTGCAGCGCCGTGCCCCAGTCGCCGAAGTTGTCCGTGTGGTAGCCAAACTTCTGCACCCACAGCTTGTTCTCGTCCTGGTAGTCCACCTCCTGCCGGTTGGAGTAGTCGGCATACGCCGTGAACACGCCCTTGCTGCCCACAAACTGCTGCAGCTTCGTATTGAACTGGAAGTAGCTCTGCCGGATCGGCCCCGCACCGCGCCACTTGTCCGATGTCTGGTACACGCCGTCTACAAACAGCTTCGTATGCGTGTGCAGCAGCCCGCTGTCATAGCGCGCAAACGTGCGCGACCCGCTGAAGCTGCCGAACGACTGCGTCGCCGTAAACGACCGCTGATCCGAAGGGTCCACCGAAAAGAACTGCACCGCACCGCCCAGGTTGCTCGTCGATGCCGTGTCCAGCGAGCCCGTACCCTGCGACAGCGCCGCGTGGTCCAGGTTCTCGTCGATCAGCGCGCGGCTGATGTGCAGCCCGTTCAGGTTGCCGTAGGACATATCGCCCAGCGGCACGTCGTCCAGCGTAAAGCCCAGCTGGTTCTGGCTGAACCCGCGAATCGAGATCCGCACCGCCCACTCATACGCGCCGTACGGATCGGCCGACGTGATGCTCACGCTCGGCAGATGTCCCAGCACCGCGATGGGGCTTGTGCCCGGCGTCGTCTCCAGCAGCAGCTTCTGGTCCACCTGCTGCACGTCGCGCGTCTCGCCCGCCGCCGTCACTGTCACCTCGTCGGAGGACGTCAACCGCCCAGCACCCTGCGGACCTGCAGCCTGCTGGCCGGCAACCGGCTGACCCACTGCCGCCGCCAGCGCCGGTGTCTGTTGTGCGACCGCCAGCGCACCGTTCGCACCTGCCAGTCCCAGCACCAGTCCCAGCGCCACAATCGCTGCTCTCGGCATTCCATGCCCCATCCTGACTCCATGCCCCATCTTGATTCCATGCCTGATCTTGATTCGATGACCCATCTTGCTTCCTCCTGCTCAAATACGCCTGGGGGGTGATCGCTCGCATCGGTCGCGGCCTACAGACGCAAGTCGTCCCTTCTGCGCCATCAGCCGCGCAGGGAGTCGGTAGAGCTACTTGTCGCTGTAACCGCCGGCCTGTGCCAAGTCGGTTCCCATCGTTTGAATGTGGACGAGCTTACCGAAGGACGCTGTGCCGGAATGTGTCGGGCCGTTGAACATTCCGTGAATCGTCCCGCCCGCCGGACCGCATCATCCCGCACCAACCGCGCCCGCCGAGCCCCCTCTTCCCTGCGAGCGGAGGCAACGCTACCGAGGACTCAGGAGTCTCTTCGTTCAGCCTGCAACCGCTCCACCCTTTCTCCCCCGCAACCCCGCACCCGTTCTAAAATAGCGGCTATGGGACTGAGCGACCAACCCTTCGACGTAACCTGCCCTGACTGCGGCGGCCAACTCACCATCGACCCCGTCAGCCGCGGCATCATCGCGCACACGCCCGCCCCGCGCAAGAAGACCTTCGAGGACTTCGGACAGGCCGCCCGCGCCCTCAAGGACTCGGACGCCCGCCGCGAGAGCCTCTTCGCCCAGTCCATCCAGGCCGAAAGGAATAAGGACGATCTCATGGCCAAGAAGTTCGCCGAAGCCGTCAAGAAGGCCAAAGAGTCGCCCCTCACCGGCAAACCTCTCCGCGACTTCGACCTCGACTAGCGACACGAACTCTCCCGAGAAGCAGGAGCGTCTCGATCGCAACGCCTCATGCGCCGAACAGCTTGACACACGGTTTACAATAGAGGAGTAGGACAAAAGACCCGGCCCAGCGCCGGGTTTTGCCGTCTCACGAGTTGCTGCTCGAAACACAGAAGAAGCAGCATGAATACCAAAGTATGCACGAAGGTAGTTAGAAGCTAACTGTATTGTTTCGAAGACTTTACCCCCAAAACCGGGGGTGGGGTGAAGTACCCCCCCCCCGGCGGAGTTCAGTCGGTTGGGTTCTCTGGGAACTTCTGGTACGGCAGCCGTACGCCGTCGATGACGATCTGGTCCGCCCGTATCGCCGCCGGAGCCATGAAGCCCGCCGCTCCGCCGGCCGCAGCGTAGTCGTCCTGGTCCACGCCGTCGCCCGAGACGCCGAGCCCACCGGCCAGCTGACCGTTCAAATAGAGCGGCACGGCCCCCGGGAAGAAGACGACGCCGTTCTGGTTCGCGTTCGCCGCCTGCGAACCCTGCGTGCACGGGTTGGCGAGGTCCTTCAGAAACAGCGGAAAGAACGGTCCCGCAGGCGAGCCGTCGATGCCGCTGGGATAGAGTGGCTGGCCGGCAAAGCCCAGCGTGCGATTGGTTACAGCAGTCCCAGGCGGCACACCCGGCAGGTCCGCCGTCGCGCCCGATCCGCTGAAATAGATCACGTTGCGCGACTTGGCCACGGCCACGTCGACCGAGAAGACCGTCGCATCCGGCATCCGGTAGAGCGCGAGCAGGCTGCCGTCCAGGTCCGCCACGGCGATGACGAACCGGGCCCGCGAGCCGACCGGCAACCGGATCGCAGCACGCGTCAGGTTGCCCGTCGCGACGGCCTGCTGCACGATCTGCTGCACCTGGGCCAGCGACAACCCGCCGGCAAAGCTGGAGCCCCGCTCGGCGATCAGGTCGCCCTCCGGCGCGGCACCGCTGCCCGCACTCGGTCCCAGCGTGAAGGCTCCCGCGCCGCTGCCCGCAGCGACGCCGCTCGGCAGCGTAGTCTGGCTGACGAACGGCAGCGTGAACCCGCCCACGACCACCGCGCCGGGGTAGGGAACCGTTGGTGCAAAGCCGTTGCCCACCGAGCCGGCAACCGCCGCATACTCGACCACGGCGTTGTAGCTCGGTGTACCAGCCGCGGCCACCACGCCGATGCCCCCGGCCACCCGGTTGTTCTTGAAGATCGGCACGCCGCCGGGGTTCACCGCGTTGCTGTCCGAATCGAGCGTGTCCGCCTTGCCGGTCTGGATGCCCAGCCCCGGCCCCGCCGCGTGGAGCAGCCCTGTTACCGGCAGTGACTGCCCCGGCAGGTACGTCGTGTTGAAGCCGCAGCCGCGGTTGGTGTTCTCGATACCGTAGAGCGGTCCCGAGGCCGTGTTGCTGATGCCTGGCGCAAAGTGGATGCCGCTGATAAAGCGCACGGTGCGTGAGCTGAGCGGCGCCTGGTCGTTGGAGAAGAACGCCGCTGTTCTGGCCAGCGCTGCAGCCTCTTCGTCGGCGGGCACGGTACTGCCGAAGTTCGATACGGCTGTCGCTGCCGCGCCTGTGCTCTGGTAGACGGCAAGGATCACGCCGCGCCGGTCGCTGATCGCGATGGTCAGCGGCACGTTGACGCTGGCTGCCGCAGCCGTCGCGATGGACTGTACCTCGGCTGCGGTCAGGATGTTGTTCGCCGTGTTCGCTGTGACCACAGGTATCGCCGCAGGATTGTTGTTCGGCCCGCTGCCGCAGCTGGTCAGCACACCGCACAGTGCGAGGGCGCACAGCGGCAGCGATGTGGCTCTACGTCCCGGTCTGAGCGTCGGTGGCAGCGTGGTGGGCATGGTGGTGAGCTTGACCAGCCTACCGCAAAGACGTGCGCGAGTGGTATACAAAGTGCAATGCTCCCTGGCCTCAAGCGCGTGTACTCCGGCCTGGCGATCGCTGCCATTGCCTCGGCCGCGGTGTTGTTTCTCAGCCGATTTCCGTCATTTCAGGACATCGGAAACCTGACCTATGACTTTACCGTTGATCACGGCGGCCTCAGTGCCCCGTCGCCGGATATTCTCTTTGTCGACTTCGACGAGCCGACGTTTGCGCAGATTCGCCAGTATCCGATTCCACGCAGCTACATTGCAGAAGCCATCGCCCGCATCGCCGCAGGTCGTCCACGCGTGATCGGCGTCGATGTCTTCCTCTCCGAACCGCGCACGGCGGAGGAAGACAAGCACATGCAGGACGTGCTGACGCAGGCCGGCAACGTGATCCTGGCCAGCCAGGCCGCGAACGGCGCTCTACCTGCGGTGCGACCCTTGCCGCTCTTCTGCGAGCCCGAAGACGCTGCGGCGGACTCCGGCTACTGCGTCGAAGGCAAGCCCGGAGCGCTGGGCTACGCACTGGTCGATATGCCGATCGAGCCGGACGGTTTTGTGCGCGACTTCAACCTCTTCACCGCAGGCTCGCCGCCGTCGGTAAGCTTTCCGCTGTTCCTGGCGCAGCAGTACACAGGCAAGACGATCAAGCCGAAGAATGCGACGAGTGTCAGCTTCCTCGGCCACGATGTGCCGTACCGATCGCGCGAGCTGGCGACATCACTGATCGGCGCGTGGGGCGCGCATCCTGCCACGCATGTCACGGCGTGGGACTTGCTGCAGGGCAGAGTCTCGTCGCAGGTCTTTGCCGACAAGCTGGTGCTGGTCGGCCAGAGCAGCGATGCGGCGCGCGATACCTTCCTCACGCCACTCTTTCGCGTGGCGGACAGGAACGGCGTGCGCGAGCGCATGGGCGGAACGGACATCCTTGCAGGCGCGATCCGCTCGCTGCTGGAGGGCCGCACTGCGCGGCCTGCGCGGCCCTGGTTGCAGTGGCTGTTCGTAGCGGTCGCAGCGATGGCTGCGGCGTACTTTCTGCTCTTCTACGAGCTGGGTCACGGCGTCGCGCGGCTGTTGGCGTTGATGCTGGTCTGCGCGCTGACACCGATTCTGCTCTACGCGCGCTGGCGGTTCTGGCTGCCGTTCTTTCCGCCCGAGCTGGCGATGCTGTTCACGCTGCCGCTCGCATTGGGCCTGCAGTTTGCAGAGGAGAAGCTGGCCTCGCGGGAGGCCGCTGCCCAGCGCGAGCAGCTCATGGGACTCTTTGCCAGCTACGTCGATCCGGCGGTTGCCGAGACCATCTGGAAGCGGCGCAACGAGCTCTCGCTCGGCGGCGAGGAGCACGTTGCGACCGTGATGTTCACCGACATCCGCGGCTTCACGGCGCTCAGTGCGAACCAGCCGCCAGCGACGGTGCTGCGCTGGCTCAATCGCTACCTCACCGCAATGGACGAGGTGATCCGCGCACACGGCGGCTTCCTGAACAAGTTCATCGGTGATGGCCTGATGATCATCTTCGGCCTGCCGTTGAGCGCGGGCAGCGCGCAGCAGGATGCCGTCCGCGCGCTGCAGGCGGCGCTGGCGATGCTGGAGCGCGTCGAACAGCTCAATGCAGATCGCAGCGATCCATCGATGCCGCAGCTGCGGATCGGCGTTGGAGTTCATTCCGGCGCGCTGATGGCTGGCAGCATCGGCTCGGCATCGCGGCAGGAGTACTCTGTGATCGGCGAGACGGTGAACCTGGCCTCGCGCCTGGAGAGCTTGAATAAAACCTTCAAGACGGAGATACTTCTCAGCGCGGCGACGCGCGAGGTTGTGGGCGACGGCTTTGCGGGGATCGAGCCTCTCGGGTTGGCCAAGGTTGCCGGCCTGGAGGAACAGGTCGCCGTGTACACGTTACGGGCCGCTGCTGTCGGCACGGGAAAACCCGCAGTGGCAGCGCCGCAGATGGCTGCGCTCTGAGAGACACTGGAGAGACCATGAAGACCATGAACCGACTCGCACTCCCTGCCGCGCTGCTGCTCGCGGTCGCTCTGACATCTTTGCCCGAGGCTGCACCTGGTCAGCAGAGCAAGCCGCAGACGCCGGCGGCTCCGACGCGCGTCCGTGCGCGGCTGGACGGCTTCGACCTCTCGCCCAAGGCGGGCAAGAGCGCCAACCAGATCGGCGGAGCCTCGCGCGACATCGGTACGCCGCGGCTGTATGCGCCTGCACTCGGCAAGGCGTACTCGCTGACGCCTACGTTCCACTGGGGCACGGCCGATGGCACCTCCAAAGTCACGTTCCGGCTGACGACCATCAATGGCGTAACGCTGTATGAGGCTGCATCGACGGACTCGCACCTGACCTATCCCAAGGACGCACCGACGCTGGTGCCGGGAACGACGTATCGCT
>JAJZFE010000152.1 GCA_021798655.1 Acidobacteriota bacterium
CAACGTCAACACCCAGGAGCTCAACGGCATCCTCACCCGCTTCCAGAACCCCTCCGACCAGCACACCCCCAACGAGCAGAAGATCGGTGCCGACTACGCCGCCTGCATGAACACCGCCCTCATCGACCAGAAGGGCCTCGCCCCCATCCAGCCGCTGCTTGACCAGATCGCCCGCGTCACCCGCTCCGGTCTCCCCGCCCTCACCGGCGAGCTCCAGCGCATCGGCGTCAACGCCTTCTTCGGCTTCGGCGAGCAGCAGGACTTCAAAGACGCCAGCAAGCAGGTCGCAGCCATCGATCAGGGCGGCCTCGGCCTCCCCGAGCGCGACTACTACACCCGCACCGGCGACAAGGACAAGCAGCTCCGCGCCCAGTACCTCGCGCACATCGCCAAGGTCCTCACCCTCTCCGGCGAGTCCGCCGCCGACGCCCAGCGTGACGCCACCAACATCCTCGCCTTCGAGACCCAGCTCGCCCTCGCCTCCATGACCAACACCCAGCGCCGCGATCCCGACGCCGTCTATCATCCCCAGACCCTCGCCGCCTTCGAGGCCAGCATCAAGCCCCTCGACTTCGCCCCGTTCCTCAAGACCATTCACGCCCCCTCCGCTCTCCCCGGCCCACTCGGCCCAGACTCCCTCGTCAACTCCAACCCCGCTTTCTTCCCCGCTCTCGTCTCCGCCCTCAAGGCCGCCGACATCGACACCCTCCGCGCCTACCTCCGCTTCCACACCCTTGACACCTTCGCCATGAATCTCCCCACCGCCTTCGACGACGAGCGCTTCAACTTCTATGGCCGCGAGCTCGAAGGCCAGCCCCAGCAGCGCCCCCGCTGGAAGCGCTGCTCCTCCGTCGTCGACGGCTCCCTCGGCGAAGCCCTCGGCCAGGTCTATGTCCAGCAGTACTTCCCGCCCGCCAGCAAAACCGAGATGCTCCAGATGGTTCATGACATCGAGTCCGCCATGGATCAGGACATCGACACCCTCGACTGGATGAGCGCCGCCACCAAGGTCAAAGCCAAAGACAAACTCCACGCCGTCGCCGACAAGATCGGCTATCCCGACCACTGGCGCGACTACTCCACCCTCGCCATCTCCCCCACCGAAGCCCTCGCCAACGCCGAGCGCGCCACCGCCTTCGAGAACGACCGCGAGCTCAACAAAATCGGCAAGCCCGTCGACAAGCTCGAGTGGGGCATGACCCCGCCCACCGTCAACGCCTACTACAACCCCAGCATGAACGACATCAACTTCCCCGCCGGCATCCTCCAGTCCCCCTTCTTCGATCCCACCGCCGATCTCGCCGTCAACTATGGTCACGCCGGAGCCGTCATCGGCCACGAGCTCACCCACGGCTTCGACGACGAAGGCAAGAAGTTCGACGCCAACGGCAATCTCGCCGACTGGTGGACCGCCGCCGACACCACCAACTTCCAGGCCCGCACCGGCTGCCTCGTCAAGCAATACGGCAGCTTCGTCGCCGTCAAGGGCGACAAGCCCGCCGATGACGTCCACGTCAACGGCCAGCTCACCCTCGGCGAAAATACCGCCGACAACGGCGGCCTCGTCCTCGCCTACATCGCCTATCTCGAACGCGCCAAAAAGGACGGCCTCGACACCGCCAAAAAAATCGACGGCTACACCGGCCCGCAGCGCTTCTACATCGCCTTCGCCCAGAACTGGTGTGAAAACTCCCGTCCCGCGGCTGTCCGCGAGCAGGTCCTCACCGACCCCCACTCCCCCGACCACTTCCGTGCCAACGGAGCCATCGTCAACCAGCCCGGCTTCTCCGCCGCCTTCAGTTGCAAACCCGGCTCCCCCATGGTCCCGGCCACCAGTTGCCGCGTCTGGTAACCAACCAAAGTGGAAGGGGCGCGGCGAAGGCTGCGCCCCTTCCACTTAAACCTCCTCCCACCTGTCATCCTGAGCGGAGAGCGGAGAGCGTCAGGTGCTGGACACAAAACCGGAGTACCCCACAACGCAAGGGCCAACGGCTCGACATATACCCAAAGGCGCAACGCCCCCGCCGCATCTCCACCACCAGGGCGACCTCCCCTTACTCACTTCCCTTGACACCCCCTGTATACTTAAATCAGAGTTCATATCCGCCCGGCACCCGCCGGGCTTTCGCATTTCAGAGCGGCTCCAGACTTCCACAAGTCCCAGCCTAACTACCATCAGTTCAAAACTTTGCCCCCAAAAGTACCCGGGGGGGGAGGGAGGGGGGCACGATGCCGCAGACACTCAAAAAACATCGCACCCTCGGCTTCCTCGCCGCCTTCCTCGCCAGCTCCTTCTGGGGCTGCGGCTTCTACTTCGGCAAGATCGCACTCGCCGAGATGAACGTCGGCGCGATGGTCTTCTACCGCTTCGCCTTCGCCACCCTCGGCCTTCTGCCGCTGCTCCTCACCCACCGCCCGCGCTTCAACGCCGCCGAGTGGCGCATGCTCCTCTTCGCCGCCTTTCTCGGCGTCCCCGTGCAGTTCCTCTTCCAGTTCAAGGGCCTCTCCCTCACCACCGTCTCCCACGCCGCGCTCATGGTCGGCACCATGCCCGTCATCCTCGCCGTCGGCGCCACTCTCTTCGCCCACGAGCGCCTCAGCCCGCTCGGCTGGGCCGCGCTCACCCTCTCCACCACCGGCGCAGCCCTCATCGCTCTCGGCGGTCACCATCATGCCACCTCCAACGGCCCCTCCCTCACCGGCGATCTCCTCGTCGTCTTCTCCCTCTTCATCGCTCTCTTCTGGATCCTCTTCAACCAGCGCCTCATGCAACTCCACAGCCACATCGTGGTCACCGCCTACGGAGTCGTCACCGGCACCGTCATGCTCGCCCTCTACGTTCCCTTCGCCTACGGCCCGCCTCCCATTCACGGAGTCTCCCTCAAAGCCTGGGCCGCCCTTGCCGCCAGTGGCCTGCTCTGCACCGCCACCACCACGCTCCTCTGGAACTGGGGCATGACCCAGGTCCCCGCCTCACAGGCCGGCGTCCTGCTCAACATGGAGCCCCTCATCGGCTCGCTCCTCGGCGTCTTCCTCCTCTCCGAGCACCTCGGCCCTCTCGCCTGGCTGGGCGGCGCCATGATCCTCACCGCCGCCATCACCCTCACCACCCACTCCTCCACTCCCCTCGAAGACCCCGCCATGGTCTAACCCCTGTTACCATCGCCTCAACCATCTCTCCATCTGAGCAACCCCAAGGAGACACCCATGAAGCATCGGCCTTTCTACACCGCGCTGGCCCTGGCCTGTTCGCTCAACCTCGCCGCCCAGACATCCAACCCCACCACCCCGCGCAAGCCCTTCCAGCCCGCCGCCCAGCAGGCTCCCGGAGCGGCCCCCGACAAAGTCTGGGTCAACATCTCCACCCGCGTCTACCACTGCCCAGGCGACCGCTACTACGGCCGCACCAAAGACGGCAGGTACATGACTGAACCCGACGCCAAAGCCTCCGGCGCGCACGGCCCTCGCGGCGCAACCTGCTTCAAATAGCAAACGCATTCAGCTAGCCATCCGAAACCCACACTCCGCCCATCTACACTGACCAGATGGCCCTCATCCGCATCACCGGCCTTCGCTCCGCACTGGCGAAGATGCAAGGGCGCCGCGGCCTCCGCGCTGCGCTTGCCGTCGGTGTCGCCATGTTCGTCTGCTATCTCCTCCACAAGCCCATGGGCTGGGCCGCGCTCGGCGGCTTCCAGGTCATCGTCGTCGACAACGGCGGCCCCTACCGCTCCCGCTTCGCCAACATCCTCACCATCCTCGTCGGAGGCTCTCTCGGCGTCTTCTTCGGTCTCCTCGCCGGCGTCAATCTCCCCATCGCCGTCGCCGTCACCCTCGTCTTCTGCTTCGTCGCGACCCTGGCTCGCGTCATGTCGCAGCCCTTCGCCTCCTCCAGCGTCACCGTCCTTGTCTCCTATATCGTCGCCGTCGGCACCCCGCCCCACACCCTCGCCTACGCCACCGAGAGCACCCTCTACTTCACCCTCGGCGGCCTCTGGGCCGCATCCATCTCCCTCCTCTTCTGGCCCGCCGACCCCTTCCGTCCCGCCCGCCTCGCCGTCGCCAACGTCTACGCCTCTCTCTCCGAGCTCATTCGACTCCTTCCCTCCACCCCTCAGCCCGACGGCATGCGTGCCTTCAACGAAGCCCTCGGCCAATTCCGCCTCCGCATCGAAACCGCCCAGCAGTCCCTCGCCGCCACCCCCGCGCGCATGACCTCCCGCACCATCCGCGCCCGCAATCTCACCGTCCTCAACGAGAACGCAGACCTCCTCATCGCCCGTCTCCTCCGCATCGCCGAGCTCGGCGCCCGCGATCCCCGCAACCCTCTCCCGGAGATCGCCGGCTGGCTCACCGCCTCACTCGAACCCATCGAGCCCGCCCTCCGCCAGCGCCCCCGCGACCGCGGCGCCTCCTTCGCTCCCACCGGCTTCCTCTACACCAACATCCACCGCAGCCTCCCCCGCCTCGAAGCCGCGCTCATCACCCCCGCCGAACCCTCCACCCACCTCATCGCCGCCCTCCGCGACACCCTGCTCAACTTCGAGACCACCTACGAAGCCATCCGCGCCATCTGGACCGGCATCGAACCCCGCCGCTCCGCTCCTGCCCGCCTCGACGCACCCTCCCTCCCCGTCTCCCACCCGCCGCTCCTCTGGTTCGACGCCCTCCGCGCCAATCTCACCCTTCGCTCCCTCATGTTCCGCCACGCCCTCCGCCTCTCCTTCGTCGTCGCCTTCGACGTCCTCATCACCTACCTCATCTACGTCCACCATGAGCCCATCACCCACGGCTACTGGATCGCCATGACCTCCCTCATCGTCCTCCAGCCCTACACCGGCGAAACCGTCCGCCGCTCCGGCGAGCGTGTCGTCGGCACCGTCGCCGGAGCAGCCCTCGCAGCCTTGCTCGCCGTCTTCATCCACAACCAAATCACCCTTCTCCTCGTCGTCAGCGTCGGCGCCTTCTTCACCCTCGCCCTCTACGCCGTCGACTACGCCTGGTTCTGTTTCTTCCTCACTCCCACCATCGTCCTCATGGTCCTCCCCCACCTCCGCGACTGGCACTTCGCCGCCGTCCGCATGGGCATGACCTGCTTCGGAGCTCTCACCGCCGTCCTCGCCATGCTCTTCCTCTGGCCCGAGTTCGCCAGCCTCCAGCTCCCTCGTCTCCTCGCCCGCTGCGCCGCCGCCGATGCCGCCTATCTCCGCGCCATGTCCGCCTTCTGGCAGTCCACCTCCAGCAACGGCACCCCATCCCCAGCCGACGCCCACCACAGCCGCGTCAGCCACCGCATGCAAGCCGAGCGCACCCTCCTCGCACCTGCCCGCCGCCTCTGCGGCCTCGCCGTCAACGAAGCCGAGGAGACCCTCGACCACGCTCTCCTCGAGCACCACCTTCCCCTCAACCTCGCGCCCGACCGCACCGATCAGCTCAATCGCTCCGCCCTCACCTTCACCACCTTCCTCCGCCGCCTCACCCAGACCATCACCGCCGTCGCCCCCATCGGCAAACCCACCCCTGCCGCCGTCGCACACGCAGCCCAACTCGCCGCGCGCCTCGACGCCGTCTCCCACGCCCTCGAAACCAACACCCTCCCCACTCCGCCCGCCATCACCGCGGGCACACTCCCACCCGACGAGCAACTCCGCCACATCGACCGCCAGGTCACCGTCCTCGAGCGCACCGCCCTCGAAATCTCTACCGCCCTCGCTCCCACTACACCGGCGTAATAATTCCACCCACCGGCAGCGACGTCGGCAACGACCCCGGCCGCCGCAGGTGCATCGCCTCCGCCGTCACATCCGTATACTTCAACCCCGCGCCGGTATTGAACAGCACCACACGCTCCCCACGCCTGATCTCCCCACTCGCCAGCAGCGTGTCATACGCCGCCGTAGCCGCCGCACCCTCCGGCGACAAAAAGATCCCCTCTTCCTTCGCCCAGTCCAGAATCGACGCCAAGATCGCCGCATCCTCCGACGCCACCACCTTCCCTCCCGACGCCCGCACAATCTCCAGAATGATGTCGTCCCCATACGGCTTCGGCACCCGCAGCCCCGCCGCAAACGTCGCCGCATCTTTGAAGAACTCGCTCGCCGCCTTCCCTTCCGCAAACGCCCTCTCCACCGGAGCACACCCCGCCGCCTGCAGCGCATACATCCGTGGCCGCCTTCCCTTCACCCAGCCCAACTCCTCCATCTCCTCAAACGCCTTCCACATCCCGATCAGCCCCACCCCGCCGCCGGTCGGATAGAACACCGCATCCGGATACTCCCATCCCATCTGCTCCACCAGCTCATACCCCATCGTCTTCTTGCCCTCCACGCGGAACGGCTCCTTCAGCGTCGACACATCGAACCATGCGTCCTCCGCCGCCACTCCCGCCTCCCTCTGCCGCTTCATCTCCTCTCCCACCAGCCTCGCGCAGTCCGAGATCAGCCCATCCACCATCCGCACATCGGCGCCATAGACCACCCCCTCCAGATAGTTCGCAAACGGCACATCCTTCGGCATAAAGATATGAGCCTTCATCTGTCCTGCCGCCGCATACGCCGCCAGCGCTCCCGCCGCATTGCCTGCCGAAGGCACCGCCAGATGCCGCAACCCATAGTGCTTCGCCATCGACACGGCCATCGCCAGCCCCCGCGCCTTGAACGTCCCTGTAGGATTCGCCCCCTCTTCCTTCACCATCAGCCCCTCATACCTGCGGCTGCGCAGCATCGGCGTCCACCCCTCGCCCAGCGTCACCGGCGCCACCTCCGGCAGCACCTCCGCATAGCGCCACATCCCCACACTCGTTCCCGCTCGCGCAGCAATCTCCGCCACCCGCTCCCGCCGCGC
>JAJZFE010000308.1 GCA_021798655.1 Acidobacteriota bacterium
TCATCGCCGCCGACGCCAACGTTCCCCTCACCGCGCCCCAGCAGTCCGCGCCCATCTACAACTACCAACCCCGGCAACACCACACCAACTGGTTCGGCCTCATCTTCTTCATCATCTTCATCCTGCTCATGTTCCGCGGCGGCGGAGGAGGCGGAGGCTGGCTCTGGTTCCTGCTCGGCAGCATGATGGGTGGCGGATTTGGCGGGCGCGGCGGCGGATTTGGCGGCGGTGGCGGTGGATTCGACGGTGGCGGCGGAGATGGTGGCGGTGGCGGCGGAGACTTCGGCGGAGGATTCGGTGGCAGCTCCGGCGGTGGCGGCGCCAGCGGCGACTGGTAATGATTTAATCTCAACAGGCATCGAGGCTAGCACCAGATGAACACGATAGACGCGAAAGGGAATACATCGATGAAGGCTCTTTGGGTAGTGCTCGGAGTATTAGGCTTGCTGCTGGTGGTCGTGCTCCTGGGCTTCGGCAGCTATGTTTCTGCCAAAAATCAGATGGTCCAGCTCAACGAGGATGTCGACCAGACCTACTCGCAGGTGGACATCGTGCAGCAGCGCCGCCTGGACCTCATCCCCAACCTCGTAGCCAGCGTCAAGGGCTACATGGGCGAAGAGGAAACGGTTCTCACCAACATCGCGAACGCCCGAGCCGGCGTGCTTGCCGCCTCTTCCAGTCGCGCCAGCAGCATCCAGGCCAACACCCATCTCGATGCCGCGCTCATTCCGCTCTACCGCCTGCAGGAGCAGTATCCCGACCTCAAGGGCAACGAGCAGTTCATGCGTCTCGAAGACGAGTTGTCCGGCACCGAGAACCGCATCGCAGTCGAGCGCATGCGCTATAACAAAGCTCTCGAGGCCTACAACGTCTACATCCGTCAGTTTCCCAACAGCATCTGGGCGAACATGGCCGGCTTCCACTATCGCGACGAGTACTTCAAGGGCAATCCCGCCAACAGCGTCGCACCCACCGTAGACTTCGGCAAATAATCCGAGCACGAGCAACGGCCGATCCCCCACAATCGGCCGTTGCGACAAACTCAGTTCTTCCGGTAGCTCATCCGCGCGCCTCGCAGTCATCCTTCGTCCTGGCATCCTGGGCTGTAGCTGCCGCCACCTGCGGCACCAGCGCCTTCACCAGCGAAGTAAACTGCGCCTCCACCCGCCGTCCCATCTCCATCACCTCGGCATGATTGATCGCCTGATCCATCACGCCCGCAGCCATATTGGTCACCAGCGAAATCCCCAGCACCTCAATCCCCATATGCCGGGCCACGATCACCTCATGCACCGTGCTCATGCCCACCAGGTCGGCACCCAGCACGCGAAACGCGCGTATCTCCGCCGGCGTCTCATAGCTCGGTCCCAGAACCGCCAGGTACACGCCCTCCGGCAGCGGAATCCCCTGCCGCTCGGCCTCCGCATGCGCCAGCTTCCGCAGCTTCGGCGAGTAAGCATCGCTCATATCGAAGAATCTCTGTCCCGTGCCCTTGCGCAGCCCGAACCTCGGCTCATTTCGTCCCAGCGCCGCATTCGTTCCCGTTAAATTAATATGGTCGCTGATGGCCACCAGCGCTCCCTCGCCATAGCTCTTATTAATTCCGCCCGCAGCATTGGTCACCATCACCGCCGTACATCCCAGCAGCCCCAGCACCCGCATCGGGAAGGTCACCTCGTTCATCGAGTAGCCTTCATACGCATGCACGCGTCCCTGCATCACCACCACGTTCACGCCGCCCATCGTCCCCAGCACCAGCCGGCCGCTGTGCCCCTCCACGGTCGACACCGGCCACCCCGGAATCTCCCCATAATCGATCGTCGTCGCTGCTTCCACCTGCGTCGCAAAGTTTCCCAGCCCCGACCCCAGAATGATCGCCAGCCTCGGCTCTGCCCGATGCATCGAGCGAACATATGCCGCGGCAGCAAGCGCGCGCGTGTAATGGTCCGTCATCCTTGCTCCCTCTCTACTTAATCAGCATGCTCACAATACTCGCTGACATCAGATTTGCCATCGTACCCGCCAGCATCGCTCGCACTCCCAACTGGGCCAGGTCATTCCGCCTGTTCGGGACCAGCGCCCCAATGCCGCCAATCTGCATTCCAATCGATCCCACATTCGCAAACCCGCACAGCGCAAACGTTGCAATCGAAAACGTGCGCGGCGTCAGCGCGTCCTTCAGCTTGCCCAACTCATTGAACGCCAGGAACTCATTGATGATCGTCCTTGTCCCCAGCAGATTTCCAATCACCTTGCACTCCCTCCACGGTATCCCGATCAGCCAGGCCACCGGCGCTCCCACCACGCCCAGCACATTGTTCAGCGAGTGAGGGAAGGGAATATGCCCATGCGCCCACACAAAGTTCGAGATCCCCATCATCACCGCGTTCACCAGTCCCACCAGCGCCACGAACGCAATCAGCATGATCGCTACATTGAACGCCAGTTGTCCGCCATCGATGGTTCCGCGCGCAATCGCCCCCACAAAATTCTCATCTTTGTGCTCTTCATTTGGCGGCATCTTCACCGTGCCTGCCGTAGCCGGAACCTCGGTCTCCGGCACCAGCATCTTCGCCACCAGAATCGTTCCCGGTGCGGTCATAATCACGGCCGACAGCAGATCCTTCGCATTGATCCCGAACAAAATATAAGCGGCCATAATTCCACCCGACACATGCGCCATCCCCGACGTCATGATCGTCATCAGCTCGCTCCGCGTTGCCCCGGATAGAAATGGCCGGATCGTCAGCGGAGCCTCCGTCTGTCCCATAAAGATTGACGCCGCCACATTCGTCGACTCCGCGCCCGATGTCCCCATCGTCCACTGCATCACCCACGCAACGGCTCGAATAATCTGCTGCATCAGCCCAATGTGGTACAGAATCGCGAAGAACGCACTCACAAAGATGATCGTCGGCAGCACCGCAAACGCGAACACGCTGAGCGGATTGCTCGGGATGCCCAGGTACCCGAACACCAGCCCAGACCCGTCGGCCGCATGCCCCAGCAGCCCTGTAATCACTGCCGAAGTCGAACTGAGAATCGTCTGCCCGTAGTTCCACTTGATCACCCCAAAAGCGAACACGATCTGTAGCCCCAGCCCCCACGCCACCGTCTTCCATCGAATCGCTCGCCGGTTGGTCGAGAACCCATAGGCCAGGCCAATGAAGACAAGAAGTCCGAGCAGTCCAGTAAATCGTCCCAAAGGCGAGCTCCGGTAGTACAGGCTGAAAACATACACCATGTGAAAGGCGCGTATCGGCAGTGTAACGATTCATGCCACGCGGAGCCAGCGCCTGCTGCGAAACCGATGCGTCTCCACCCCGCATCACTGACCACCCACCGCGCATGGTATACTATCTTTGGTCGTCGAATACGATTGGTCTTCTTGCTAGTTGCAGCTGTACAGCTTACTCGCAAATAAACCAACATTGCGTTCAGCGGTACATTGCTTCAAGAGGAACAAGAATAATGGAACAGGGAACAGTGAAATGGTTTAACGATGCCAAGGGCTTCGGATTTGTCAGCCGTGAGAATGGCGACGACGTGTTCGTGCATCACTCCGCCATCCAGAGCAACGGCTTCCGTTCGCTTCAGGAAGGTCAGCGCGTTCAGTTCAACGTGGTCAAGGGACCCAAGGGCTGGCAGGCTGAGAACGTTCAGGCTCTGTAAGAGATCTTCAGCAGGGTGAAGGGGCGGTTCGCAATGAACCGCCCCTTTCACTTTTTGCGTGCATCGCCATTCGCACACGCAGCTCCCCGCGTGGATGCATAGCTCCCCCGCCAATCGTAACGAACACCCTCAATACTCCTGCCCTGCACCGGATCGCATCTCCGGCCGGCAGCTACCCTTGCAGTCCCAACGGACTCTGGAGCTTCCATGTCCACTTCCCCCAACGTCGAAAGCAAGTACCAACTCAAGAGCATTCACGCTGAGATCGACCTCTATGACCGTCGCCTCGCGCATCTGCTCAAGTACGACGTCTTTGAGACCGAGGCTGCGCGCGCCGCAGCCACCCGCAAGCTCACCCTCAAGCGCGACCCCCTCGCCGAGACCGCCAGGCGCCTCGTCGCTGAAGGCGTCGAGTACAAGGAGAGTGAACTCCCCCGCTCCTTCCGCCCCGAGGGCGTTCCCGCTCCCGTCGAAGCCAAACAGCCAGAGCCCGAATCCGCTCCCGCCGCCCTCCATAACGCGGCTGAGAACCGTTCCACTCGCCGCCAGGGCTCGCCCTTCGCCGGCACATCCCTTGACTGGGAAAAGTCCGTCCAGCACTACATGCAGAACAAGGCCGCAAAAGCCTAGCTCCGCTTCAGGCTCCAAACGGTCTCCTCGCGTCCTGCTCTTTCGCCCGAGCCGAACCGTTCCATCATCCGCGCCATAGAGATGCACGCAGTGTAGCCGCGCAAGCCGCTCTATCTCGCTGGGAGTTGGGTACTCTCTCCGCGCACCACCTCGCGCACCAGCGGCAGTCGCTCTGGCCTCACGTCTCCGATCCGCACCGTAGCTTCCATCATCCGGTACGGCTCCGCTAGCCGCGCCTCATCCGCGCTGAACAGCGTAAACAGCGGCTGCCCCGCCTCCACCCAATCCCCGATCTTTGCGTGCGACTCAATCCCCGCATGCGCACTCACCGGATCCCCCGGCCGCTCCCTCCCCGCACCCAGCCGCTGCACGGCCCACCCCACTTCCTTGCAGTTCATCCCCGCCAGAAACCCCGCGCGCGAAGCGCGCAGCACCCGCGTTGCCGTCGGCCGATGAAATGCCGCAGGATACTCAAACACGCTCGTATCCCCGCCCTGCGCGGCAACGATCTTCAGCCAGGCCGCATACGCCTCCCCCGACCGCAGGACCTCATCGGCAACCTTTGCTCCCTCCTCCGGAGACCCCGCCCGTCCCGCCAAATATAGCCCCCACCCGCTCAGCGTATTCGACAGCTCAATCAAATCCGCCGACATCGGATGCCGCACGCCCTTCATAATCTCCACACACTCCCACACCTCCACCCAGTTCCCCGAGAACCGTCCCAGCGGCTCATCCATCGCCGTCAGCAGCGCAACGGTCTTGGTCCCCGCAGCCTCGCCGGTAGACACCATCAGCTCCGCCAGGTACCGCGACCGCTCCAGCGTCGGCATAAACGCCCCCGACCCCACCTTCACATCCAGCACCAGCCCCCTCAGGTCCTCGGCCAGCTTCTTGCTCATGATGCTCGCGCAGATCAGCACTGGAGACTCCACCGTCCCCGTATGGTCCCGCATGCCGTACAAAATCCGATCCGCCGGCACCAGCCGTGGCGTCTGCCCCACCAGGGCCGCATGGCACTCCCGCAGAACCTCGCCCATCCGCACCATGGACAGCTGCGAATCGAATCCAGGAATCGTCTCCAGCTTATCCAAAGTTCCGCCCGTATGGCCCAGCGACCGTCCGGAGATCATCGGCACCGACACACTCGTCCCGCCGTCCATCCCCACCGCGGCCCACACCGGCGCAATCAGCAGCGAGCTCTTATCCCCCACCCCGCCAGTCGAGTGCTTATCCACCGTAAACGCCTTCGCCCCCGAAGCCGCCAGCACCGCTGCATCGAACGTCTCTCCAGAAAACCGCATCGCTCGGGTCAAATCCCCCAACTCCCGCAGCGTCAGCCCGCGTTGAAACACGGCCATCAGAAACGCCCCAATCTGCGCATCTGAAATATCTTCGCTGCCGCCTCCAATCGCCTCGACGCCGGGCCCATCGCCCGCTGCGGTCCTCAGCTTGAGTTCCCCATTGCGCACCACCGCCTGCACCACAAACTCTATCTCCGCAGTCGACAGCTCCCCGCCATCCCGCTTCTTCAGCAAAATATCAATCGCGTGCATTCCGAACCACTCCTGAATCCCGGCTTCCTGATCCTTGCCCTATGTACTTCCCCCGGAACGCATGCGGCAGCAACGCTCCCAGCGTTGTCTCCTCCAGCGCCCCGCCCTCACCCGGATACAGCACCGCCACCGCATCATCGCCAAACTCCGCCAGCGTCTGCCGGCAGGCTCCGCACGGCATACTCGCAGCCTCATTCAGATTCGCCACAGCCACCGCGCGCAGCCGGATCCCCGGTCCCAACTCCGCGACAGCCCGAGCAATCGCTCCCTGCTCTGCGCAACTCGTCAGCCGGTAACTACAGTTCTCCACATTGCACCCGGTCACGACCGCCCCGTCCGTCAGCAGCAGCGCCGCCCCCACGCGAAACCCGCTATAGGGCGCATAGGCGTGCTCCGCAGCCACTCTCGCCAGCGCTCTCAGCCGCTCGCGTTCTTCCACACTTAATTCGATCTGCTTCTGTATGTGTATGCTCATCGTAAGTTGTTTAGGGTAGACGTTCGTCCCTGCGATCGCAAGCCAGCCGCACCACTGGAGTCTCCATGTCCCGCCCCCTTTCCCTCACTGTACTGCTCCTCGCCGCCTCCGCCCTGGCCGCTGGCCAGTCCCCGGTGAAACGTCCCACCCCTCCAGTCCGCGACCCCCACACCCCCGGCTATGTCGCCGCCACCGAGCTCCCCGACGGGGAGGTGCCCCCCATCTCGCGCGAAGCCCCTCCCGACGCGCGCATCATCCGCAACTTCATCCTCGGCCCCACCCACCCCCCCGCACCCGAGTCCACCCACCACCCCGGCGTCCCCCACGGCACCCTCACCGACATCACCATGCACTCCGCCGACAGCAAGTATTACCCCGGCATCGCCCGCACCCCCGGCACCTTCGGCACCCCCGACCCCGCCCATCCCGCACGGCTCATCGTCACCACCAGCCACCCCGCCCCCTACACCCGCCACGTCACCGTCTACGTCCCCGCACAGTAC
>JAJZFE010000234.1 GCA_021798655.1 Acidobacteriota bacterium
AACAAAATGGCCCCGAACATACTTTCGTATGTTCCCTAGGATGTGTTTCGGCGCGTACCTTCGTCCACGCATGGAAAGAGGCATGATTGCGCGTTCCCACCGGAACTGCCTCCATCTGCACACGGATATTCAAGACCAAGGAAGTCTGCATGAAGCTGCACTGTTCAACACTCCGTTATGTCGCCTTGGGGGCGATCCTCTGCCTTCCTTACGCACCCCGCGCCCACGCCCAGGCTGGACTGGCGACGCTGAGCGGCACCGTCACCGACGCCTCCGGCGCCATCGTTCCCGGAGCCACGGCCACGCTGATCGATGAACCGACGAAGACCCGGCGCACCGCCATCGCCGACAAGTCCGGCCTCGTCAGCTTCATCGGCGTTCCCGCCTCCACGTACGACATCCTCGTAGCGTCTCCGGGGTTCCGTCCTACCCGGGTAAACGGCATTCCCGTCCACATCAACGATCAGCTTGATCTCCGCAAACTCGTGTTGGCGGTCGCCTCCAACGACGTCAGCGTCACGGTCACAAGTGAGAGCGGGGCCATCACGCCAACCTCCTCCGGCGAGCAGTCCTACACGCTGACCGGCAGCGAAATCCAGAAGTTGAACATCGAGAGCCGCAGCGCGCTCGAACTGCTGGACCTGATCCCGGGAGCGGCTAACACCGGCAACTTCACCAGCAGCTACAACCGCCAGCAGGCCGGCTTCGGACAGAACTCCAGCACCTACACGGTGAACGGGAACCGCTTCGACCAGGTGCAGATCGTCTCCGACGGCGCGCCCGTCACGGACCTGAACACCGCCGGCTCGGCAGCCGTCACGCCGAACGTCGACATGATCTCAGAGGCCAAGGTGGAGACCAGCGCGTTCTCCGCCGTGCAGCCGAACGGCCCCATCGTCTTCAACACGCAGACCAAGTCCGGTGGAGACCACTTCCACGGCGAGGGCTACATCCAGGCGCGCAACCACATCTTCGACGCCACCGACTCCTACACCAAGGAGCTGGGCCTGCCGAAGGCGCAGAACAGCTTTTACTACGCGGGGTTCAACATCGGCGGCCCGGTATTGTTTCCGCACTCCGGCTTCAACCACAACCGCGACAAGCTCTTCTTCTTCGCCGCGATGGAGATCACGCAGCAGCACGTCGACCTCGGCGCGCAGGGAGCCATCGTGCCCACCGCGCTGATGCGCACCGGCGTCTTCAGTCCGGCGGAGTTGAACGCCCTCTCTGGCGGCGTATACAACAACTACTACATCACCAACACGCCGTGCACGGGCAACTACTACAACGGGCCTTACTGCAACAACGGCACCTATACCCCCACCATCGACAAGGGCGGGCTGACGCTGATGAACACCCTGCTGCCGCTGCCCAACGCCAACCCTTCGGCGAACCCGCAGAACTACAACCTGGTCTCCGACTTCGTGACCTCCGACCCGCGCAACCAGGACAACATCAAGCTGGACTATGACGTGAGCGAGCGGACGCACCTCTCCGGCCGCTACAACCACGAGAACGAGAACGTCCCCGCGCCCTACGGGCCTTACAACACTGTCAACTACAACACCATTCCGTACCCCGCCTCGCAGGAGGGACGCAACGCCTCCGACTCGATCAACGGCAACCTGACCAACGCCATCCGGCCGACGCTGACCAACGAGCTCTCGGTCGCGTACACGCGCTTCCGGCTGCGCATCGACCTCAACAACCTGAACGCCGTCTCACGCACCGCCACCGCGTACCCGTACGGCAACGTCTACCCCGGCTCGGACATCCTCCCGAACGTCAGCTTCTCCTACAACCGCGCGGGCTCGCAGATTCCCGGCGGCGAGGCACCGCCGTTCTCCGGCATCCAGAACACGACCACCGTGACCGACGGCATCACCAAGCAGTTGGGCGCGCACCTGCTTCAGTTCGGCTTCTACGACGTCTTTGCGACGTACAACAACCTCACCACGGGCAACGACAACGGCGCGGTCTACGCCACCGCGGCGAGCTACGGCAACTCCGGCAATGGCAGCACCGGCAACGAGTATGCCGACCTGTTGGTGGGCGTCATCTCCGGCTACACGCAGTCCAGCCAGAACGTGATGGCGAACATGATCAACAAACGCTTCGACTTCTACGGCGAAGATACCTGGAAGGTGAACAGCCGCGTCACCTTCAACTATGGCGCGCGACTGGACCATATCGCCTGGTGGTACGACAAGAACGGCCTGATCTCGGTCTTCAACCCGGCCGCGTACGTCGCCACAGCCCCGGTCACGGCCTACTCCGGGATGCAGGACCACGCCACCAACCCTGCGATCAACATCTCCGGGCGTCCGCCGCTCAAGTTCCAGTTTGCCCCGTCCGTCGGCTTTGCCGTGGACCTCGACGGCCGCGGCTCCACGATCCTGCGTGGCGGCGTCGGTACGAACTATTACGTCGACCCCGGCATCAACGCGTACTCCGCCATCGGCGCGCCGCCCAACCTGCAACAGTTCAGCTACTTCACCTCGTCGAACGCGACGCTCACGCTCGGCGGCGTCTCCGCCATCAACCCGGCGTCAAATCCCGGGGTGGTCTACGGCAGCGCCGACCCGAACGACCACGGCCCCGCCGTCACCTACTCCTGGAACCTCGCCCTTTCGCACACCTTCCGTTCCAACTTCCAGCTTGAGACCAGCTACGTGGGCAACACCTCGCGCCACCTTAACGGCTACACCCAGACCAACGTCGTCCCGCTTGGCGCGGAGAACATCAACGCCGACGGGGGCCCGTACTTCGGCGGCAACTACTACCAGCAGCTCAACCGGCCGTATTCTTCCTTCGGCGACATCGACTACAACACGCACAACATCGGCTCGAACTACAACTCGCTGCAGGTGACCGCCTCCAAGACCAAGGGCCTCGTCAACGCGTGGCTCACGTACACCTTCGGAAAATCGCTGGGCGACACCTGCGAGGACAACTTCCAGCACCAGAACTGCTACGGTGTGCAGCCGTTCGACCGCTCGCAGGCGGTCAACCTCTCCTACTACGTCAACCTGCCCGACGTCAGCGCGCACCACCTCGGCAACCACAAGGTGGTCAATGGCGCGCTGGACGGCTGGAAGATCTCCGGCATCGAGCAGTACGGCACGGGCTCGCCCTTCACCGACGTGCCGCAAGGCAGTCCCAACCACAACGAGTACAGCGGCAACCAGGTGATCGGCATCTACGGCAGCTACCCGATCCCGGCGGGCGTCACCTCCAAGGGCGTGGCGTATGCGGCGACCGCCATTCCGATCTCGAACGACGCCATCAACGGCACGCCCGACGAGTCCGCCGTGCCGGTCATCACGTGCGATCCGCGCCGCGGACTCAAGGCGCACCAATACTTCAACCCCTCCTGCTTCGCCGCGCCCTCCATCGGACACAACGGCACCTTCCAGCTGCCGTACATCCACGGACCGGCTTACTTCAACGACGAGATCGGGCTCTTCAAGGACTTCAAGGTCCGCCAGGGCCAGACGCTCGAACTTCGCTTCCAGGGCTTCGACTTCCTGAACCGCGCCTTCGACACCTACCAGCAGTACGACAGCTCGCTGTACATGGACTTCACGGCGCTGAACGCCGCGCCCACGAACGCGACAGCCGCCGGCGTTACCACCACTCGCACGGGCCATCGCACCGTGCAACTGGAAGCCAAGTACATCTTCTAGGCTTCACCCGACGACGCGCGGGCGGGCGTGCTTCGACGCTTGCCCGCGCGGCCTCTTGTCGCACGAACACGCAGGCCACCAAGGGGTTTCGATGAAAGTTAGCTTTGGCGTCGCCGTTCTGCTCGCGCTGGCCCTCTCCTGCGCGGCGCAGCAGCCGCCGCGCTCCAACGAGGTCTTCGTCGACGCCTCCGCGACCGTCCCGCCTCCCGAGACCGGATACCTGCACCTCGGTGGCACGTCCACCGACGGCCACTCTCTCCAGATCAACAGCCGCTACCTCGTCCTCGACGGCAAGCCCTGGCTGCCCGTCATGGGCGAGTTCCACTTCAGCCGCTATCCCGAGTCGCAGTGGGAGGAAGAGATCCTCAAGATGAAGGCCGGTGGCGTCGACATCGTCTCCACCTACGTCTTCTGGATTCACCAGGAAGAGGTCGAGGGCACGTTCGACTGGTCGGGCCAGCGCGACCTGCGACGCTTCGTGGAGCTTTGCGCCAGGCACAACATGTACGTCTGGCTCCGTATCGGCCCGTGGGCGCACGGTGAGGTACGCAACGGTGGCTTTCCCGACTGGCTCGCCACGCTGCCCAACACCCGCACCAACGATCCGGTCTACATTCGCTACGTCCAGAGCTACTTCAACCAGATCGGCGAACAGGTCCGCGGCCTCATGTTCAAGGACGGCGGCCCCGTCATCGGCACGCAACTGGAGAACGAGTACGGCCTGCACGGCCCGGGGCGCGGGGCCGAGCACATCCTGAAGTTGAAGCAATTGGCCCTCGCCGCCGGCATTGAAACGCCGCTGTACTCGGTCACCGGCTGGCCCTCGCTCGACTTCCCGCCGCTGGAGGTCGTCCCCGTCTCCGGCGGCTATCCCGACGGCTTCTGGTACGGCTCGCGGAACCAGCTGCCCCCGAGCATGACGTACCTCTTCAACTTCAACCGCGAGCTGGGCGACATGGGCGCGACCGTCGCATCCGACGACCCCACCGGCAAGGTCGACCTGCGCCACGACCCCTACTTCGCCGCCGAAGAGGCCGGTGGCATGGCCTCGGCCTACCACCGCCGACCGGTGCTCTCGGCCGACGACATCGCTGCGCTCACCCTCACCAACCTCGGCTCCGGCATCAACCTCTACGGCTACTACATGTTCCACGGGGGCGCGAACCCCACCGGCCGCCTCTCCACGCTGCAGGAATCGACCGCCACCGGCTACCCGAACGACCTGCCCGAGAAGAACTATGACTTCGTCGCGCCCCTCGGCGAGTTCGGGCAGGAGCGCGAGTCCTACCGCAAGACGCGCCTGCTGCACCTCTTCCTGAACGCCTACGGATCGCAACTCGCGGCCATGCCTGCGTATGCGCCGGTCGGGCACACCCGCGACCCGGCAAACGTCACGATCCCGCGCGTGGCCGTGCGTACCGACGGGCGCTCGGGCTTCGTCTTCGTGAACAATCACGTTCGGCAGCTCGCCATGCCGGACCATGCCGGATTTCAGGTTCGCGTCAAGCTCCCCGCAGGCGAAGCGCTGATTCCCGCACGGCCCATCACGCTTCCCGCCGACCGCTACTTCGTGTGGCCCTTCGGTCTCCGCCTCGGCGGATGCGTGCTGCGGTATGGCACCGCGCAGCTGCTCACGCAGATCGAAACCCCCGCAGGCACGGTCGTCGTCTTCTTTGCCGTCCCCGGCGTATCGCCCGAGTTCTCGTTTGAGAGCGCGAGCCTGCGGGAATTCTCCGCGCCCTCCGCTGTGGTCTCCCGTGTCGGAGACGCGACCGTCGTGCGCGGCCTCGCGCCCGGCATGAACGCGACGATCCGGATGACCGACCCCGCCGGCGAGCACATCACCGTGCTGCTGCTCTCACAGCAGGAGGCCGAGCGCGTCGCCCGCTTCCGCATCGGCGGCGTCGATCGCCTGCTCGTCAGCGCCTCCAGCCTCTTCTTCGACGGGCAACAACTTCATCTGGAGTCCACCTCCGCGACGCAGGAGGTTGGCGTGCTGCCGGAGGTCGCCCTGCGCGGCTCGCCCGGAACGCCTGACGGCCTGTGGACGCGGCATCGCTTCACCCAGCCGGAGAAGCACCCCTCCCTCACCATCAGGCAAACGCGACAAGCCATCGCCCGTCCGGCGATGCGCATGGGTCCTTACATCGACTGGCGGAAGGGTACCGTCCCCGCAGTCCCCGCCGACACAGCCTTCCGAACCGCGTCGCAGTGGGAGATCCAGTGGAGGAATCCGGACCTCTCCGGCCTCAGCGACGCCCTCTTGCAGGTCGACTACACCGGCGACCTCGCCCGCCTGGAGGCTCACGGCAAGCTGCTCGACGACGACTTCTTCAACGGCCTCCCCTGGCAGGTCGGTCTCCGGCGTTTCGGAGCGGAGACCGCCGCAGGCACGCTGACGCTGGAGGTTCTCCCCATGCCGCACGTTGCGCCTGTCTATCTGGAAGGGCCCGCACGTGCGAGGCTCGGCCACGTCGACCCCGACGGTTCAAACCTTCGCGTGAAGGTCGTGCCCGTCTACGAGTCGATCGCCCAGCCGACAACGGTATCCACGAGTGAACACGTTCAGTGAGTCGCAGGGCCAGCAGTCCGATCGCGCCGTCGTGTTGAAGCTCTTGAGAAGTGTCCGATTGCGAGCCCGCGAAGATCCTTGCGCCCCAGGAATCTTCATCGTCTCGCACATGACGAAAGTAATCAGTCGGGAACACCTTTTTGCGGGTACGATGTGTCATGCGGCAGCTACTGTCCCTCTCCCTCGTGCTGGCGACTGCCTGCGTCGCCTCGCAGTTCCACGCGCAGTCGCCCAACGTGCCGGCCGACGAGCAGAAGGGCTTTGCTGCGCTCACGCAGGCCGACCTTCACCACGACATCGCCTTCCTCGCCTCCGACCACCTCGCCGGCCGCATGAGCATGCAGCCCGGCGACGACCTCGCCGTGCAGTGGATCGCCGGGCAGTTTGCCAAAGCAGGCTTCGATCCCATCGCCGTCAAAGCCAGCGGCATGCCCTCCTATCAGCAGAGCTTCGACATCATCGAGTACGTCCCGGACCGCGTGCACAGCAGCGTCACGCTTACCCGCGGCGGCCAGCCCACCGTCTGGCACGCGCCCGAAGCCTTCGGCGCCTTCAAGCACAATCTC
>JAJZFE010000008.1 GCA_021798655.1 Acidobacteriota bacterium
GGCGGTGCGGCGGCTGCTGCTGGGGCCGCAGAGTTTGTTGTCGATGCCGGAGACGCTGGGGCCGGTGTACCACTCGGCGATGCTGGGCGCGCTGCTGCTGGGTGTGGTCGCGGCGCTGATGGCGGCGGGGCTGGGCAAGGCGGTCCATGCGGTGGAGCGGTGGTTCGAGTCGCTGCCGGTGCACTGGATGTGGTGGCCGGCGATTGGCGGGGTCGGCATCGGGCTGGGCGGGCTGGTGTTTCCGCGCGCGCTGGGCGTGGGCTACAGCGTGATGCAGCAGATGGTGACGGGCAGCGATGTGACGTGGCGACTGCTGGCGGGGATCCTGCTGGTGAAGACGTCGATCTGGGTGTTCTCGCTGGGCAGCAACACGGCGGGGAGCATTCTGGCTCCGCTGCTGGTGATTGGCGGGGCGCTGGGCGCGGCGATGGGGCACCTGATGCCGTTTATGCCGATGGGCGCGTGGGCGCTGGTGGGGATGACGTCGCTGCTGGCGGCGGCGATTGGTGCTCCGCTGACGTGCGCGATGCTGGCACTGGAGCTGACGCACAACGGCGGTCTGATGCTGCCGGTGCTGCTGAGCTGCGTGGCTGCCTATGCGGTGAGCGTGCTGGTGCAGCCGCGGTCGATGCTGACGGAGGGAATGAGCCGCCGGGGGCTGAATCCGACACGCGAGTATGGCGTGGACCCGTTGGAGACGATGCTGGTGAACCAGGCGATGCACACAAGCGTGTTTGCGCTGCCCGTGACGGCGACGCGGAAGGACGCGGTGGAGTGGCTGCGGGCGATGGAGGAGCGCGGCGCGGCGGGATGGTCGCACTGGCAGAGGGTGTTTCCGCTGGTGGATGAGGACGGCAGGCTGTGCGGGATGCTGACGCGGGGAAGGATGATCGGGGTGGCCGAGGCGCAGGAGATGGCGATGGGCAGGCCGCTGATGGAGGAGGCGAACCTGGAGCCGCAGACGCTGTCGCCCACCGATACGCTGCGGCGCTGTGCCGAGGTGATGGCCGAGAGCAAGCTGACGGCGTATCCGGTGGTGGATGCGCTGGGCAAGCTGGTGGGCGTGATGACGATTGAAGACGTGTTGAAGGGGCGCAGCGAGCAGACGCACCGCGAGCAGGACCGGGAACGAGTGATCCGGCTGCGTTGGCCGTTCGGGCGGCGGGCGGCGTAGCCGGAGAGACATTTGCGGAGCAACATGTAAACTAGGCGGCGGAGGCATCCTGCAAACCCACATCTCAAAAAACGAGATGTGGGGCACCCGCCACCCGGCTTCTGATTACAGAGATGTCTTTTTCTTGCGACCGAGGTAAATCTGCGTTGCGAAATGAGTGACCCGCCGTGGAATGTCAGCGTTTTGTGTCTCGGCTTCCTCAAGTAATCGGCGCGCTGGGTGGTCGGTGTCACTCGCGCCATTGTAGTACTGACGCAAGCTTTCGTGCAGCCTCTTCCAGCCTTTCGCATCAAAAGCATCATTGTTGCGCCGAAGCGCCCATTCCCATGCGCTTGTTTCAGCATCAAGCTGCTCCCTTTCATTGGGGGGCCTATTGTCGGGGTCGCACTGTGTATGCCCTATTTCGTGGAGCGCAACTGCGAAGTCTCCCGAATCAGCAATATGCTTGACCCACACTCCCCTTTGTGCCCGATTAGCGCAATTTCTGTCGGCCTGAATCCATACAAGTGTGATGCCAAGCTCCTCACATATCTGCTCGATTTTCGATTCCATTTCCTCGTTTGACATTTTGTAGCCTTCCTGGCCATCTATTGGGCCGGTAGTTTGTCCTGCACTATATCAACACTGGGTAGTTGAGAACTTTGAGAGCTAATTTTCTCAGCTGCGGCTACTTACTGGAAAAACAAGATTGGAATCTTGCGCATCTGCAACTGACTTGGCGGGCTGCCCACATCTTGTCTTTTGAGATGTGGGGTCGCACCATGCCAGCTTGCATGCTTGACTCCGAGAGTGAAGCGTCTTTATGGTCACGAGCATCGCAGCGTTGCGCGAGCAGGGAGAGCGCCACAGGGGTCGAGGAGGCCTGGCTTTTGTCGGGGGACGTGTGTTGAGCGCAGAACCGTTCAGGTAGAGCGGCCGTTGATGTATGCGGGACGGAGAAGAGTAGAGGCGGTGGAGGCATCCTGCTAACCCACATCTCAAAGAGCGAGATGTGGGGCACCCGGATTTGTGGAGGGCGGATGGCCGGAAGGGGACGGTTGAGAGGTGGAGCGTTCGGAATTGTGGTGAGGGAGCGGTGCGGTTCTACTGCGAGATGCCGAGGAGTTCGGACATCTCGTCGTAGAGGAAGCCGTGGCCTGGTTTGTACGGCTGCACCCAGCGGCCGTCGAGGACGAACTGCGGGATGGCGCGTTTGCCGGTGTGGGCGATGACGTCCTGCGCGGCGCCGGGGGTGGTCTCGATGTTGACCTCGGTGAAGGGGATGTCGTGCTGGAGGAGGAAGCGCTTGGCCTCGCGGCAGTCGCGGCACCAGTCGGCGGTGTAGAGCTTGAGGTCCATTGTTCTATTTTCGTCGAAGTGTGGGGTGGAGGGGAAGCGGTGGCGGCAGCGGGCGGGAGGATTTGATCCACGGCGGGTCGCGTGCGATGCTGGGAGGATGATGCGACGGATACTGCTGGGGTTGTTGGTGCTGGGCTGGGGTGCGAGTGGAGTGGCGCAGGACGCGGGTAACTGGCGCGCAGCGAGCGAGAATGCGCGCACGATCACCGGGGACGTGTACCTGACCGGCGGCAAGGTGACGATCAACTTTGCGCCGTTCACGATTGCGGAGATCCGCAGCCTGCAGCCGGCGGAGTTGGGCGCGGTGTTCGATGCGGCGGCCGATGGGCCGGGGAGCGGGCGTCTGTACCGCGTGGCGATCCCGGCGGCGAAGCGGTTCCTGCACAAGAACTCGCTGTGCGGAGGGGAAGACGCGCAGTGGATGCTGAGCTATGTGAGCGGCCACAGCCTGCAGCTGGCGTTCTTTTCGGGCAGCACCGCGCCGGTGTTGAGCGCGGAAGCGATGGCGAACGGATCGGAGATCTGCGGGGTCTTCGGGTACGTGAAGTAGGGCGGACCGCAGCGCAGGTGAGGGCTTAGCTGAGCTGGCCGACGGTGCGAAGCAGAGCGGCGAGTTTGTTGCGGGTGGCTTCGGTGACGGGGACCATGGGGAGGCGGAGGTTCTCTGCGCCGCGGCCGAGCAGGGCGAGCGATGCCTTGATGGGCGCGGGGCTGGGCTCGATGAAGTGGGCCTGCATGAGAGCGAAGAACTTTGCGTTGAGGGAACGGGCGGTGGCCCAGTCGCCCGCGAGGGCCGCGTTGACCATCTGTGCGATGGGGCCGGGGACAGCGTTGGAGGCCACCGAGATCAATCCGACGCCGCCCAGCGCGATGACGGGGAGGGCGAGTGCGTCGTCGCCGGCGAAGATCTTGAAGTCGGCCGGGGCCTGTGCGAGCAGCTCGGTGATCTGGCCCATGACGCCGGAAGACTCCTTGATGCCGACGATGTTTTTGATCTCGGCGAGGCGGAGAACGGTCTCAGGCAGCAGGTTGGTGGCGGTGCGGCCGGGGATGTTGTAGAGGAGGATGGGCAGATCGACGGCCTCGGCGATGGCGCGGAAGTGCTGGTACTGTCCCTCCTGGCCGGGGCGGTTGTAGTAGGGGTTAGCGGTGAGGATGCCGGTGAGGCCAGGGAGCGCGGCGAGCTTCTTTGCGTTGAGGACGGCCTGCGCGGTGCTGTTGTGGGTGCAGCCGGCAAAGACGGGCGCGCGGCCGGCGGCGGTCTCGATGGTGATCTCGACGACGCGGAGCCACTCCTGCTCGGTGAGCGTGGAGGCCTCTCCGGTGGTGCCGCAGGGGATGAGAACGGAGACGCCGCTTTCGATCTGCCAGGCGACGTGGGCGCGCAGTGCGGGCTCGTCGAGCGAGCCGTTTGGAGCGAAGGGGGTGACGAGAGCGGTGCCGCAGCCGGAGAGATTCATACCGAGTGTGAGTTTACCGCGAAGTGGTGTGGGAGAGCGCAGCTAACGAAAGAGCTTGCGCGGGGGAACGAGCCAGAGGATGGCGACCAGAATCAACATGCCGAGCGAGGCGTACGGCGAAAAGAAGGCAACGGGGATGGCGCCGAGGTAGAGCGAGGTGGAGGTGAACAGCTTTGCGGGCCCGTCCGTGGACCTGCTGCCGCTGGTGCGGCAGATGATGGCGGAGAGCACCGTCCAGGAGATGGCGGGGAGCACAGAGACGACAGCGTAGAGCGCGATGGAGAACGATGAGATGCCGCGCTCGCCGACCCAGCGTGCGGCGAAGGGAAACAGCGACAGGCAGAAGAGGAAGGTGAGGTTGGCCCAGAGGATGCCGTGGGTGGATCGTTCGGCGTCGTCGAGAAGGTAGTGATGATTGACCCAGTAGATGCCGACCTGGACGAAGCTGAGCAGGTAGATGAAGAGCGTGGGAGCGATGGCATGGAGGCTGTCGAGGTTGGAGAGCGCGCGATCGGGGACGTGCAGCTCCAGCACCATGATGGTGATGATGACGGCGATGACGCCGTCGGAGAAGGCTTCCATGCGAGCGGTGCTGAGCTGTTCGGTGGCCATGAGGTGACAGGATATCGCAAATGCGGGCAGGCTTCGCACAGAGCGGAAGCGTGGCCGCTGGAGCTGATTCCTTCCTGCGAGAGGGCCAGCGTTAGACCCAGTCGCCGTCGCGCATGAGGGGCTCGGGAGTGCCGTCGGCGTCGATGCCATCGACGTTCATGGTGGGACCGCCGATCATCCAGTCGACGTGGATGAGGCTCTCGTTGGCGCCGAGAGCCGCAAGTTCAGCGGGCGTGAGCTTGTCGCCGTCGATGAGGCAGGTGGAGTAGGCCTGGCCGAGTGCGATGTGGCTGGCGGCGTTCTCGTCGAAGAGCGTGTTCCAGAAGAGGATGCCGGACTGCGCGATGGGCGAGGGGTTGGGCACGAGCGCGACCTCGCCGAGCTGGCGTGCGCCCTCGTCGGTGGAGATGAGCTTGTTGAGCGCGGCCTCACCGGCGCTCGCGGTGGCGTGGGTGATCCTGCCGTCGACGAAGGTACAGCGGATGTTTTCGATGAGCGTGCCCTGATGGGAGAGCGGTTTGGATGCGGAGACGTGGCCGTTGACGCGCGACTTGTGCGGCGTGGTGAAGCACTCTTCAGTGGGGATGTTGGCGTTGCAGTAGATGCCGTTGCCAGCGGTGGTGCCTCCGCCGGCCCAGAGGTGGTTGTCGGCAAGGCCGACGGTGAGGTCGGTGGCGTTGTCCGCTGTGTGGAAGCGCAGGGAGTGGTAGCGTTTGGCGTTGAGGAACTCGACGCGGCTGCGGAGGTTGGCGTTGTGCTGCTTCCAGTCGGCGATGAAGTCGTCGCCGGTGATGCGGGAGCAGAAGAAGATGGCTTCCCAGAGCCTGGTGAGCGCGGTGTCGGCGTCGTCGTTGGGGAAGACGAGCGCGGCCCATGCGGGGGTGGCGGCGGCGACGATGGTCCAGTTGATGTCGTGACGGGTGATGAACTCGAGCGCCGGTTTGTAGGCCTTCGAGACAGCGACGTTGGCGCGGGAGACTTTGTCGGGGTCTTGTCCGGCGAGCAGTGCGGGGTTGGCGCCGGCGATGGCCATGCGCGCGGCTCCGGATTTGAAGGCCTCGGCAACGCCGTTGTAGAGCCAGGTGGGCGCGTAGTCGAAGCTGTCGCTGGAGGCGTGCTGGTAGCGCGCGAGGGTGCTCGCGTCGTCGGAGTAGAGCGTGGTGACGTGCTTGACGCCGGCCTTGTACGCGTGTGCGGTGATGAGGCGCGCGAGCGGCAGCGCGTCGATGGGCGCGGTGAGGTAGAGCTCCTGCGCGGGGGTCTGGCCTTCGTGGATGCCGAGTCCGATGCGCACGGCGACTTCGGCGAGGCGGTCGAGCTTCTGTTCAAACGAGAGGGCAGCGAAGACGGAGGGTGCGAGGGTTGCGGCAGAGCTCAGGCTTTCAAGGGTAGGCGGCACGGCGAAAGTTCGCAAGCGTGTGCGGCTAGTGGCGGGGCGACTCGGAGAGCGTGCGGACGGTGCGGAGCGCGGATTTGAGCGCGTCCTTGCCGACGCTGTGTTCGAAGCCGCGTTGCAGCTTGTCCAGCGCGCCGATGACGCGGACGGCGGTCTTGCGTCCCTGGGGCCGGAGGGCGAGGTGGTACGCGCGGGCATCGGTGGGGTCGATGCGGCGCTGGACGAGGCCGCGGGCTTCGAGCGAGGAGATGCAGTGGCTGACGTTGCCGCGCGTGGTGCCGAAGGTGTCGGCGAGGTGCGAGGGCTTGACGGCGGCGGGGGACTCGAAGAAGAGTGCAGCGAGGATGAGTGCTTCGAGAAAGTTGAGATCGTCGGCACGGAGCAGATGGGCGGTCAGCGCGTCGAAGCGGCGCGCGGCGAGGCTGATGCAGAACATGGGGCTTTCTTCGAGGAAGGTTTCGATGCGCATGAGTCGGTGCCTTTTGATTGAGTAAATCAATTATCTCTGACGATACCAAACTATGCTTGCCAACGAGCCGTGGGAGGCTGAGGCTGGAGACTTGAGGAGATGAACTTGAGCGAGAGAAACAGGGCGGCAGCGTTGCGGGTTGTGGGCAGGGTGGGTGTGTTGATGTTGGGGTGTTTGAGTGTCGTTGCAGCAGAGGCGCAGCAGGGGCAGCCGGCCGCGTTGCCGACGGTGCAGGCGACGGTCGTGGTGGTGGGCACACCGGATCCGTTGACGGAGGGGCAGTCGGCGCGATCGACGGCGACGCTGGAGGTGCAGCCGACGAAGCTGCTGT
>JAJZFE010000482.1 GCA_021798655.1 Acidobacteriota bacterium
GAGTGGAAGGTCGTCCCCGCGCCGACCGCCTCACCGTACTACCCACCCAGCTATCCCCCACCGCCGCCGTCTGCCTACCAGCCTCCGCCGCAGGCATAGCCCGAGCATCCACACTCGACGGGAGCGTCTCTGTTAACATCGAAGTCTAGACAACGATCCGATGACAACAGAGACCTCCACACCTTCGTCCCGCCCCACCCGCGTCCGCATCGCCCCTTCGCCCACCGGCGACCCCCACGTCGGCACCGCCTACATCGGCCTGCTGAACTACCTCTTCGCCGCCCAGCGTGGCGGGCAGTTCGTCCTGCGCATCGAGGACACCGACCGCACCCGCTTCGTCTCCACCAGCGAGCAAATGATCTTCGACGCGCTCCGGTGGATCGGCCTGAAGTGGAACGAAGGCCCCGATGTCGGCGGCCCATTTGGCCCCTATCGCCAGTCTGAGCGCACGGAAATCTACCGTCACCATGTGCAGACGCTGCTCGACAACGGCACCGCCTACCGCTCGTTCGAGACCGCAGAAGAACTCGACGCGATGCGTCAGTCGCAGCTCGCCGCCAAGCAGCCGCCGCGCTACAACGGTGCGCACCGCGAACTCTCCGCCGCACAGATTGCCGCCTTCGAGGCCGAAGGTCGCCCCAGCGTCATCCGCCTGAAGGTTCCCGCCAGCGGCTCCACCACCTTCCGCGACGAGTTGCGCGGCGAGATCACCTTCGACCACAACAACGTGGATGACCAGGTGCTGATGAAGTCCGACGGCTTCCCCACCTACCACCTGGCCAACGTCATCGACGACCACCTCATGCAGATCACCGACGTGATCCGCGCCGAGGAGTGGATCAGCAGCACGCCGAAGCATGTGCTGCTCTACAAGGCGTTCGGCTGGGAGCTGCCGAAGTTCTGGCACATGCCGCTGCTGCGCAACATCGACAAGAGCAAAATCTCCAAGCGCAAGAACCCCGTCTCGCTCAACTACTACCGCGAGTCCGGCTACCTGCCGCAGGCGATGCTCAACTTCCTGGGCCTGATGGGCGGCGGCATGGCCCAGCCCACCGAGCAGGAGATCGTCTCGAAGGGCCTCAACACCAAGGAAGGCGACATCTTCTCGCTCGCCGAGATGCTCGAAAAGTACGACTTCGCGCGTATCTCGCTCGGCGGCCCGGTCTTTGATCTGGTCAAACTGAAGTGGCTCAACGGCGAGTATCTCCGCAAGCTCTCGCCCGACGAGTTCTTCGACGCCATGCGTGCGACGCTCTTCTCTGACGAGTACCTTCGCGCCGTCGGCTCGCTCATCCAGACACGCATCGAAAACCTCGGACAGTTCGGCGACATGACCGGCTTCCTCTTCAGTGATAACGTTATGCCACCCGAAGGCGTCTGGCTGCCGAAGAAGCGCGAAGCCGCCGAGACGCTCAAGTTCGCCGAAGAGCAACTCACCGCGCTCGAAGCCGCTGCGTGGGACACGATAAGCCTGGACGCCGCGCTGAAGGCGCTTGGCGAAGCACAGCAGTGGAGCGTGAAGGAAAACTTCATGCTGCTCCGCGCCATCCTCAGCGGCAGCACGCAGTCCCCACCGCTGCTGGAGAGCCTTGTCGTCTTCGGCAAGGCGCGCACGCTCGACCGCATCCGCCGCTTCATAGCCTTCCAGAAGCTGCCCAAACGCCAGTAGCAAAGTGCAGCCGACACGCACTATGATGCCGCTGGAGAGACCTGCCATGAAAAAGCCACTTCAGCTCATCGCCCTTGCACTCTGCCTCGCACCCGTTCTGCGCACCAGTGCACAAACCGCCGCGCCCGTCTTCCCCAAGGGCGATCTCTCCAACACGAAGAACCACACCGGCGACATCTGGCTCTCCGAGCTCAGCGTCGGCGACGCGACCTTCGACCCGACCATCGCCCAGGCCACCTACGGCCCCGGCGCCCGGCTCGACTGGCACGTCCATCCCGGCGGTCAGGTGCTGCTCATCACCGAAGGCACAGGCTACTATCAGGAGCGCGGCAAGCCGATCCGCATCGTTCACAAAGGCGATGTCATCAAGTCCGCTCCTGGCGTCGAGCACTGGCACGCCGCAGCGCCGCACAGCACCTTCGCCTACATCGCTGTCACGCCTACGCAAAAGGGCAAGACCCTCTGGCTGGAGCCAGTGACGGACAAGGACTACAACAGCGTGAAGTAGCTGGCAGCGCCCGCCGCTACCTCGCCGTCACCACCACATGCACCGCGAGATTCCTCGGCGGAAAGCAGGCTGCGTTGTCACAAGCCTGGTAGTGCAGTGTGCCGTTCAGCGTGGAGCTGCCCTTGGGCACCACCACCCGTAGCATCACGCGAAACTCGCCCTGGTACACATCCAGCGTCTCGCCGGCACCGATGGGCAGCGTGAAGGACACCCCCGCCGGGTAGCTCTCGCCCAGCACCTGCTGTCCGTTCGCCGCGTCCAGTTTCAGCGCAGTCGGGATCAGCAGCTCGTCCTTCGGCGTGTGCGAGTTGATGTGAAACCCGTCGTCCACGCGGAAGCGCAGCTCCACATCCTGCGCCTTGCCCGCGGCCACGTTCACCGCGTCCGACAACAGCTGCACGTGTTCCTTGCCCGCCACGCGCGCCTGGCCCAGGTCGATCTGCTGCGCGGCTCCCGCCAGCGACACGACCGCACACGCGCCCAGCATCGTGGTTCGCAAGCTCATCATGCCCCCGCCAGAATCTTCTGGATGTTGGCCTCGATCTGATCGCGCGTCGGCGCTCCAGCGGTCTCGTCCACGATGGTGCCCTTCGAGTCCACGTAGAACGTCTCCGGCAGATAATCCACCCCGCCGTACAGCTTCGGAATGCTGTCATCGGGCAGCAAAATCGGATATGTGACACCGATCTTCTTCACCGCTTTGGCAATGTCTTCGGTCGAGGTGCCCGTGTCCTGCGACAGCCCCAGGATCACCAGCCCCTGGCCCTTGTACTTCTGGTTCATCTCCTCAAACCACGGCATCTCCAGCTTGCACGGCCCGCACCACGTGGCCCAGAAGTTCACGATCACCGGATGTCCGCGGAACTGTGCCAGCGACACCTTCTTGCCGTCCAGGGCCACCAGCGTGAACGCCGGCGCAATCTTGCCCTGCAGGCTCGCGCCCTGTCCGTCGGGCTGGCTGTTGGTCTCCTCCGGCGAGTTCTTCGTCAGCGTCACAATCTTCTGCTGCGTCTGCTCCATCGCCATCCGTCGCTGCCGCAAGTTGTGCCACCCTGCCCAGAACAGACCGCCCAGGACCACTACCATCATCGCGAACACTGCCAGCTTACGCACCACGCTCACATCCTCCTGCGCGAACCAACGCCTCGCGCCCCTGCAGCTTTAGTCTAACGCCGAGCCTCTGCTAGCATCACGTCTGGTCAACAACCATGCCGCAAGCCAACACTCACACCGATCCGCTCTCGCCCGCCGACCTCATCCGCATCGAGGCCGACGCGCTGGGCCAGCTCGCCACACGGCTCGACGCCGGCCCGCAGCGGCACAGCTTTGACGCACTCGCCGACGCGATGGTTACAGCGACCAGGGCAAGCCACCGCATCGTGCTCACCGGCATCGGCAAGAGCGGACTCATCGCCCGCAAGATCGCTGCCACGCTCGTCTCTACCGGCACAGCAGCCGCATTCCTGCACCCGACCGAAGCTCTGCACGGCGACCTCGGCCTGCTCTGCGCTGGCGACATCCTGCTCGCGCTCAGCTACTCTGGCGAGACCGAAGAGTTGCTTCGCCTCCTGCCCGTATTGCCGCGCCTCGGCGTCGCGCTCGCCTCGTTCACCGGCTGCATGAACTCGCAGTTGGCTGCCGCCAGCCAGCACGTCCTCGATGTCTCCGTAGACCGCGAGGCCTGCACGCACCAGCTCGCGCCCACCGCCTCCACCACCGCTATGCTCGCGCTCGGCGACGCACTGGCCATCGCCGTCAGTCAGCGCCTCAACTTCCAGCCGCAGCACTTCGCGGAGCTGCATCCCGGGGGGCAGCTCGGTCGCCGTCTCACGCCTGTCCGCACGCTCATGCACACCGCCGACGCGCTGCCTTCGGTGCTGCCCACCGCTACTCTTCCCGAGATCATCCACGAGATCTCCGCGCGCCGCCTCGGGCTCACCACCATCCAGCTTGGAGGCAAACTCATCGGTGTGCTCTCCGACGGCGATCTACGACGCCTCTTCGAGCGCGAAGGCCCCGCAGCCTTCCACCGTACCGCCGGCGAGATCGCCAATACCGCGCCACGCACCATCACGCCCGACATCTCCGCTGCCGAAGCCCTCGACCTGATGGAGCAGCACAAGATCACCGCGCTAGTCGTCACCGCCGACGGCACCCAGGCCACCACCGTCCTCGGCATCCTGCATCTACACGACATCCTGAGCTGACAATAGGTACCAGCACCTGGAACCTGACACCCAGAACCTGGCCCCTCCGCTACAATCGAACAGATATGCAACGTTGGTCCAAGCTCTTCATCCCCACCCTTCGCGAAGCCCCCACAGACGCGGAAGTCGCCAGCCACAAACTGCTGCTCCGCGCCGGATACATTCGTCAGCTCGGCGCTGGCATCTACAGCTACCTGCCACTCGGCCAGCGCGCCATCAACAAGATCGTCGCCATCGTGCGCGAGGAGATGGATCGCATCGGCGCGCAGGAGTTTCTGCTGCCCACGCTGAACCCCGTGGAGCTGTGGCAGGAGTCCGGCCGCGAAGCGGTCATGGGGCAGAACCTCTTCCACCTCAAGGACCGCAAGGGCGCTGACCTCGTCCTCGCCATGACGCACGAGGAGGTCATCACCTCCATCGCGCGCAACGAGCTGCGCAGCTACAAGCAGCTGCCGCAGACCTGGTACCAGATCCAGACCAAGTTCCGCGACGAGCCTCGACCCAAGTCCGGCCTGCTGCGCGTGCGCCAGTTCCTCATGAAGGATGCGTACTCCTTCGACATCGACCAGGCCGGGCTCGACAAGAGCTACGACCTGCAGGACGCCGCCTACCGCGCCATATTCACGCGCTGCGGGCTGGAGTTCGTCGCCGTCGAGGCTGACTCCGGTGCGATGGGCGGCAGCGGCTCGCAGGAGTTCATGGTCTACACCGAAGCCGGTGAAGACCTCATCGCCTCGTCCTCCTCGGGTTACGCAGCCAACCTCGAAAAGGCCACCTCGAAGCTCGCGCCCGTCGCAGACCTGGCACCCACCGGCGACGGAATGCCCGAACTCGTCGCGACGCCGGGCAAGGCCTCCATCGCCGACGTCACCGCGTTCTTCGGCATCCACGCCTCGCAGGACATCAAGTGCGTAGCCTTCATGGGCAGCCACAGCGCACAGTTGGCAAGTGAGCCGTTACGCCCCGTTGTAGCCTTCCTGCGCGGAGACCACCAGGTCAACGAGACCAAGCTCAACGCCATCGCAGGCACAGCAGAGCTGCGTCCGATGACGCCCGAAGAGCTCGCACTGCACATCGGTGGACCGGCAGGCTTCCTTGGCCCGGTCGGCATCGCACAGGTGATGACACAGGGCTCGCTCAACGGACTCAAATCCGGCAAGGCGCTCGACAAGCTAAAGGGCGTGCTGCGCGACGTGCCCGCCGAAGGCATTCGCACCATCGTCGTGATGGACCTCGGCCTCGAAGGCCGCAGCAACCTTGTCGCTGGCGCGAACCAGCTCGACTTCCACTACCGCAACGTCACGCCGGGCCGCGACTTCACGCCGACTGTCATTGCCGACATCCGCAACATCAATGAAGGCGAGCTCGACCCCGTCGCAGGCCAGCCGCTGCGCCTCGGCAAGGCAGTCGAGATCGGCCATATCTTCAAGCTCGGCACCAAGTACACCGAGAGCATGGGCTCGCGCGTGCTCGACACCAACGGCAAGGAAGTCACGCCCATCATGGGCTGCTACGGCATCGGCATCGAGCGCATCCTCACCGCTGCCATTGAGTCCAGCGCGGCGAAGTTCGCCGCCGCAGGCGCAGCAGACCAGTACGCCCTGCCCGCCAGCATCGCACCGTATCAGGTCATCGTCACCATCACCAACGTGAAGGAGCAACCGCTGCTGGCTGCCGGGGAGGCACTCGCTGCCGAACTGCACGCCGCGGACATCGACGTGCTGCTCGACGACCGCGACGAACGCGCTGGCGTCAAGTTCAAGGACGCGGAACTGATCGGCGTGCCCTACCGTATCAACATCGGCAAGAAGCTCGCCGAAAGCCAGGTAGAACTCGTTGACCGCCTCACCGGAACCACCACCGACATCCCCCTTCAGGCTGTCGCCACACATCTCCAAACGCTCCTCGCAACGTCCAACCGCTAGCAGCGTTACCCCGCACCATCCTCTGCGCCTATGCCCGTAAAGCTAAAGATCGGTCGCGGCAAACATCCCTTCCTCTGGAAGCTAGGCCAGTTTGTGCTGGCTGCGGCGCTGGCCTGCTTCGTGCTCGGCGGCATCGTCTTCGGCTACTTCTACTTCAAGTACCGTGGCGAGGTCGACACGCGCCTGGCGCAGGGCCCGCTCTTCGCCTCGGTCGCACAGGTCTACGCCGCCCCGCAGGAGGTTCGCCCCGGCCAGCAGCTCTCGGCCGTCTCCATCGCCGCCTCGCTGCGCCGCGCCGGTTACAACAGCCCGCAGCAGCTCGGCGACTACCAGCTGCGCCCCAGCGGCGATCAGGAGTCCATCCTCATCAAGCCTGGCGCGCAAAGCTACCTTGCCACCGACGGCGCTACCATCACCACCGCCACGGGACCGGACGGCCACCCCGTCGTCAAGTCCATCATCG
>JAJZFE010000117.1 GCA_021798655.1 Acidobacteriota bacterium
CGTACCAGCCCGCTGCGGCGGTGGGGCTGCGCGCGATGCCGTGGCCTGCCTGGTAGTCCTGCCCTACGGTGAGCAGGCTTGTCTGCAGGCTGGTGCGAACGTCCGCCGGGTCGCCGGGCTTTTGCTGGCGCAGGGCGAGGTCGAGCAGCTGGCCGCAGGTTGCCACGTCCTGCGGGACGGCGGTGCCGTTGCAGGACAGCAGGGCCAGCGCCACGGTGCTGCGCGCGTCGTGCTCGCGCGAGCCCTTTTGATACCAGTAGAGAGCGTTGGCGGGGTCGGGCGTGCCGTTGGTGGGATGGAGGTAGAAGTCGCCGATGTAGGAGGCGGCGCGGGTGTCGCCGGCGAGGGAGGCGGACTCAAACCACTGCAGCGCCTGCTCGGGATCGGGGTCGTGGCCGGGGGAGCCCAGCCAGCCGGTGTTGTAGAGCAGGCCGAGGTCGCGCCGGGCGGCGGCGTTGCCCAGGTCGGCCGCCTGCAGAAAGATGTTGAGCGAGGGCTGCTGCGGATAGGGGCTGGAGAAGAACTGCTCGGCGCTCGCCAGCTGGGCGGCCGTGATGGTGGTGGCGCTCTGCGGAGACGTACGCTGCGCGGAGGCGTTGGCGGGCAGCAGGCCGAGGAGGCAGGCGGCGAGCGATGCCGCACCGAGGCGATGCACGCGGTGGAACGCGCGGTGAATCGCGCGATGCAGCACGCGATTCATCACGCGATGCAGCACGCGATTCAGCGAACGACAACCACGTGGGTGATTTCGGCTGGCCAATAGCGATATGTCTCCCGGCAGGGTAACTATCGCACATGTGGCGGGGAGACAGAGAGTGGTTTGTTGGATGCGGCCGGGAGTTGCGAGCTGTCAGGAGGTCGCGTGCTGGGCGAGGAAGGCATCGCGCAGGGCGGCGTCGCGATGGGCGGCGGCTCCGCCGGGGCGGAGCGTGGAGAGCGCGCCGGTGACGTTGGCAAAGGCGGCGGCGCGGAGGGGGTCGTCGCCGCGCAGCCAGGCGTGGAGAAAGCCGGCGTTGAAGCTGTCGCCGGCGCCGATGGTGTCGACCGGCGTGACGAGCAGCGGAGCGACGTGGTCGCGCCGGGAGCCGCGCTGCACGACGGCGCCGCGCGGTCCGCACTTGACGACGATGAGCGGGATGCGCGGGGCGAGGGCGTCGAGTGCAAGGTCGAGCGTGGGCTGGTCGGCGATGCGGAGAAGCTCGTCTTCGTTGGGGAGTAGGATGTCTATCTTGTCGAGGAGGGTGTCGAGGACGCCGCGCCAGTGGCCGGAGGGATCGTCGTTGGTGTCGAGCGAGAGCGTGAGGCCGGCGGCGCGCAGGGTGTCAAAGAGCGCGGGCAGGCCGTCGTGGAGGCCGGTCTGCAGAAAGAGCGACGAGAGATGGAGGTGGCGCGCGGAGCGGAGGTAGTGGAGATCGAGGCCGGCGACGGCAAGCTCGGCCATGACGCCGGGGTAGGTGAGGATGTGGCGCTGCGTGCCGTGGGGCAGCAGGACGGTGACGCCGGTGGCGACGCCGGGTTTGCGGCGCAGGCGGGAGAGGTCGGCACCGCTGTGCTGGAGCCAGTTGTAGGCGATGTCGCCGAAGTCGTCGTCGCCCAGCTCTGTGACGAAGCCGACGCGCGTGCCGAGCAGGGCGAGATTGTGCGCGAGGATGGAGGACGAGCCGCCCAGCGTGGCGGTGAAGGCGGAGCCGAGCAGCTCGCGGTCGACGGGCATGGGGTCGGGGAGGCCGTAGAGGATGAGGTCGAGGTTGGTTTCGCCGAGGATGACGATGTCGAGCGAGCGGGGGAGCTGGGGTTCTGCGGTGCGGGCGGAGGTCATGGCGGGAGTCCTGGAACGGGGTCGTTGTTTTGTGCTGTTGTTTCGACTGTACATGTTATTATTACTTAGCTTTAGTTATTTTTAGTTGTACTTAGTGTACTTTTGACGTACGAGGAATGTTCCCTGTGACCGCACTTTCGAGTTTTGTAGATCTGTCGCTAGAGGAGAAGCAGGCGCGTGGCCTGCAGTTTACGCCGGGCGAGATCGCACAGCAGCCGGAGACCTGGCAGACGACGCTGGCGATCTTTGAGGAGCATCAGGATCGCATTGCCGGTTTTCTGGAGCGTGCGGGCGTGCGGGATTCGGTGGAGAGCCGGCCGACGGTGCTGCTGATCGGAGCGGGCACGTCGGATTATATTGCGCAGGCGCTGGAGTCGCTGCTGCGACAGCAGTGGGGCTGCGAGGTTGCGGCGGTGGCGAGCACGGAGCTGCTGCCGAATATGGAAGAGCATGTGGTGCCGGGCCGGCGGTATCTGTGGATCTCGTTTTCGCGTTCGGGGGATTCGCCGGAGGCGGTGGCGGTGCTGGAGCAGGCGCTGGCGGTGTATCCGGGCGTGTCGCACCTGGTGGTGACGTGCAATGCGAAGGCGCGGATGGCGACGATCTGCGCGGGCCTGGAACAGGCGTGCGTGGTGGTGCTGGACGATGCGGTGAACGATCGCAGCCTGGCGATGACGAGCTCGTTTACGAACATGGTTGTGATGGGGCACTGCCTGGCCCATGCGTGGAAGATTGAGGAGTACAAGCCGGTGCTGGAGCAGCTGGTGCGGGCCGGAAGCGGGGTGTTGACTCAGGGCGCGAAGGTGGCGGAAAGCCTTGCGGCGCGCGGGTTTTCGCGCATCTGCTTTGTGGGCGGCGGGGCGCTGGCGAGCGTGGCGAAGGAGTCCGCGCTGAAGGTGCTGGAGATGACGGCGGGTCGCGTGAAGACGATGGCCGAGACGGTGCTGGGGCTGCGCCACGGACCGATGGCGGCGCTGGATGCGGAGACGTTGTTCGTGTGTTTTGTGTCGGGCGATACGCGCCGTGCGCAGTATGCGAAGGACCTGCTGCGCGAGATCGGCGACAAGCAGGTGGTGGCCGAACGAGTGGCGGTGGGACCGGCGTCGGCGGCCGGTGCGTTTGCGGCGGAGTGCGAGCTGTATGTGCCGCTGGAGGTGGCTGTAGCGGATGTGTATCGGCCGCCGGTGGATGTGATCTTCGGGCAGATGCTGGGGCTGTATGGGTCGGTGGCGCACGACCTGAAGCCGGACTCGCCTAGCCCGGGCGGAGTGATCAATCGCGTGGTGAAGAAGTTCAGGATTTACTAGCGGGAGCGGACGATGTCGAAGGCACTGCAGCAGCATCTGATGAGACGCCGGCAGGGCGTGGCGACGGGGATCTACGCGGTGTGCTCGGCACATCCGTGGGTGATTCGTGCAGCGGCGGAGCAGGCGGCGGAGGACGGGTCGTTGCTGTTGGTGGAGGCGACGAGCAACCAGGTGAACCAGTTTGGCGGGTACACGGGGATGCGGCCGGCGGAGTTTCGCGCGTTTGTACTGGGGCACACGGAGGCGGCGGGATTGGATGCGCGGCGGCTGGTGCTGGGCGGCGATCACCTCGGGCCGAATCCGTGGCGGAGGCTGCCGGCCGAGGAGGCGATGCAGCACGCCGAGACGATGGTGGCCGAGTATGTGCGCGCGGGGTTCACGAAGATCCATCTGGATGCCAGCATGGCGTGCGCGGACGATGTGGGGCATCCGTCGGACGCCGTGGTGGCGACGCGCGCGGCGCGGCTGTGCAGGGCCGCCGAGGCTGCGTGGAGCGGGGGGGATCGGCCGGTGTATGTGATTGGGACGGAGGTTCCGGTGCCGGGCGGCGCGACCCATGCGGTGCAGGAGCTGGCGGCGACGACGACGGCCGCGGCGGAGCAGACGCTGGCGGTCCACAAGAGCATGTTCGAGCGCGCGCTGCCGGGCGTGTGGGAGCGGGTGATTGCGCTGGTGGTGCAGCCGGGCGTTGAGTTCGACCACGATGCGGTGGTGGACTATGAGCCGGCGAAGGCTGCGGAGCTGGTGGCGTGGCTGCGTGCGCTGCCGGAGGCGATGGTGTTCGAAGCGCACTCGACGGACTACCAGATGCCGCGTGCGTACGGGGAGCTGGTGCGGGACGGGTTTGCGATTCTGAAGGTGGGGCCGGGGCTGACGTTTGCGATGCGCGAGGCGCTGGAGGCGCTGGAGGATATGGAGTCGCAGTTGGTGGCAGCGGCGCAGCGATCGCAGATGGGCGCGGTGGTGGAGGCGGAGATGCTGCGCGATCCTGCCGACTGGCTGCCGTACTATGCAGGCACGGAGGCCGAGCAGAAGCGGCTACGGCGGTACAGCTACAGCGACCGCGTGCGCTACTACTGGGGCCGGCCGGTGATTGCGGCGGCGGTGGCGCGGCTGATCGAGAACCTCTCTGCGGTGACGATTCCCGAGAGTATGCTGAGCCGCTACCTGCCACTGCAGTATGCGCGGCTGCGCGCGGGGGCGATCCGCGGCGATGCGGAGTCGCTGATTGTGGACCATGTGCGGGACGTGCTGCGGGCGTATGCGGCGGCGTGCAGGGAGTAGCGGCGGCTGCGTTGTTTTCTTTCGTATGGGCTTTCCAATTGCAATCTAGTAAGCCGCCGTGTACTCTTCGTGGAGCAAAGTGCAGGTGGAAGCGGAATGAAGACGTCACGCAAGACGAAGTCCGGCAAGCGGCCGGTGGATGTGGCTGCGGAGACCGGCCGGAACTCGCAGATGTTGATTGAAGAGCGGCGGCAGTACATCATGGCGCTGGCGCAGAAGCACGGCCGCGTGCTGGTGGAGGACCTGTCGGAGTCCCTGGGCATCTCGCGGATTACGATTCGCAAGGACCTCGATTATCTGCAGGGGCGTGGGGTGTTGCAGCGCACGCACGGCGGCGCGTTGCTGCCGGGCAACGGCGCGCTGGCCGACCCGTCGTTGCAGGAGAAAGAGGGTCGTCACTCGCAGGAGAAGCTGCGGATTGCCGCGGCTGCGGCGGCGCTGGTGCAGGAGGGCCAGTGCGTGCTGCTGGACAGCGGCACGACGACGACAGCGATTGCGCGCGCGCTGAAGCGGCTGTCGCGGCTGACGATTATTACAAACGCGGTGAACATTGCAGCAGAGCTGAGCGGGACGGACTTCGAGGTGCTGCTGACGGGCGGCTCGCTGCGCAAGAACTCGTTCTCGCTGGTGGGCCCGCTGGCCGAGGACATGCTGCATGACATGCACGCGGACATCCTGTTTCTGGGCGTGGACGGGTTCGATCTTGAGGTGGGGCTGTCGACGCCGAACGTGATGGAGTCGCGGGTGAACCGGGCGATGGTGAAGGCTTCGACGCTGGTGGTGGCGGTGTGCGATTCGACGAAGTTCAACCGGCGGAGCCTGTCGAAGATCGTGGACGCGACGGCGATTCACCATGTGATTACGGACGCGAACCTGTCGACGGAGACGGCGGAGGCGCTGCGCGCGATCAACATCAAGGTGACGCTGGTTTAGGGAGCCTCGGATCAAGTCCTGTGACGTGGTCGCCTGGTCCGACAAGACGCAGATTCCCTCCGGGAATGACAAACGAAATACGTCATCCGAGAATGCGTTGTCCAGACTTGGTCAGAGTCTCATCAGGGAGCTGGTGTGGCCTCCAGCGTCAGCACTTCGAAGGGCGCGAGTTCGATGTCGTAGGGCTTGCCGCTGCGGAGCTGGCGTGAGACGCCGGGCTGCCAGTCCTGCGCGCCTGTCCAGACGCTGTGCACGTTGAAGGTGGTGGCTGCGTTGCGCGGCAGCTCGAAGGCCGTGGCGGGGTCGAGCGCGAAGTGTTGCGGGGTTTGCGAGGGATTGCGGAGCGTGATGATGCCGAGCTGGGGAGTCCATGCGGCCCAGCCGTAGACCTGCAGCTTGCCGGGGTCGCCGCCGATCCAGTGGACGTCTTTGAGCGTGGCGGCGTGGTCGCGGCTCCAGCGCGCGGAGGCGGCGAGCGTGTCCCAGTTGGCGGGAGTGAGCAGCGCGGGGGTGATGTACATCTCCTGCAGCTGGGTGCCGGTGCCGAAGTAGGAGTGGACCTCGTCGGCGAAGTCGTTGGCGGGGTCGGTGGTGAGGTCCTTGGCCTGCTTGGCGTAGATGATGCCGTGGAGCATGAGGGAGTTGAGCGGGAAGAGCGGGCCCTGCCGGACGATGTTGGCGAAGGTCTGGGCGTCGCGATAGGTGATCCAGCGCTGGCGGGGTGTGCCGACGCCGGCGAAGTCGTGGTCGTCGCCGCCGCGCCAGATGGAGTCGGCGTAGAAGAGCCAGAAGGGCGAGGCGGTGGTGCCGGTGGTGAGGTTGACGAAGAGCTGCGGCTCCTGGCGGCGGAGGCGCTCGATCATGTGGATGGCGGCGTCGAAGTCGCTGTCGAAGCGGCTGCCGGGGAAGACGCGATCGGCGTTGCCGGTGCCGTCGAACTTGAACTGGTTGACGTGATACTTGTCGATCATGTCGAGGCAGGTCTGCTCGAAGCGGTCGTAGTATTTGGGGCCGGAGAGGGCGTAGCCGTCGTTGAGGATCTCATAGCCGTGGGCGCGGCCGAAGGCAATGCGCTGGAGCTTCTGGTCGGCATAGCCGCCCCAGGGCGAGAGCCAGACGCCGATGCCGGCGTGGTAGGTTGCGGCAGCCTCGCCGGTGCGGGTGAAGCCGTTGGGGAAGCCGGAGTTGAAGCCCCAGAGCGTGTTGGGGTCGTCCCAGCCATCGTCGAAGAGGTAGGAGTCGAGCTGCACGTGACGTTGCACGACGAGCTGCTGGCCGAAGGCGTTGACGCGGTCGATGGCGTCGGCTTCGCTGAAGCGGTTTTCGTAGCCGATGTCGAACCAGGAGTTGTAGTGGAGGAACGGCTCGTAGGGCCGGGGGCGCTCGGC
>JAJZFE010000137.1 GCA_021798655.1 Acidobacteriota bacterium
CTCGTCGCCGCCGTTTGCGTCTAACTCTGTAACGCCGCATCAGGAGCCTCTTATTCGCTCGCTCTCACGCATTGCTCTCGTCTTCGCTGTCTTTGCTGTCTCGGTCGCATCGGCCCAGACACCGCCGCCGCCGCCGCGCACGCCGCAGCAGCTGCTCAAGCCCGTCCTCGCCAACGAGCAGGATGCCATGCAGCATCCCGAGTGCTACCTGTACCTCTCCCGCGAGCGCTCCGACCGCACCGGCGGCCACGAGTGGACCGAGCGCATCGTCGAGAACGCCGACGCCCGCGTTCGCCTCCTGCTCGCCATCGACGGCACGCCGCTCTCGCCGGAGCAGGCCCAGCGCGAGCGCGACCGCCTCACCGCCATCGCCGCCCATCCGGAGCCCTTCCTCGTCGCCGAGAAGGCCCAGCGCAGCAGCGAGCACAGCGCCCGCCACATGCTCGACCTGCTCACCACCGCCTTCCTCTTCGACAACGTCCGCCTGCAGGACGGCGTCTGGAGCCTCGACTATCGCCCCGACCCCGCCGTCTCTCCCAGCGGCCTCGAAGACCAGGTCCTCCACGGCATGAGCGGAACCGTGCAGATCGACGCGCAGCAGATGCGCCTGCTGCACATCGACGGCCATCTCGCCCAGCCGGTCAACATCGGCTTCGGCCTGCTGGCCAGCGTCAAGGCCGGCAGCCACTTCTCCAGCGACCGCCAGCTCGTCGACGGCCACTGGCGCACGGTCCACGTCATCACCGCCATGGACGGCAAGGCCGCGCTCCTCAAGACGCTGGCGAAGAACAATGACATCCGGCGCTCGGAGTTCCTCTACCTCGACCACGACCTCACCGTGCCCGATGCCGTCGCTCTGCTGCTCCAGCCACCCGCGCAGCCGTAGCGGAACGGGTCAAACCCGGTACAAAGTCTGTCATCTCGACCGGAGGCCGCGCACTTTGCGGCCGCAGCGGAGAGACCCCCGCATTGCGGACCCGCACGACTCTTCATGCCACTACGACTCTTCGCACCACGACAGCGGCAAACCTCCCGCAAAACAATTTGCATCCCGCGGCGCGTGCCGCTGCGTATAGGTGAGTGAGCAGGGATTGAGGCCTTCCACTGACCGCGCAGACCAGCATCGCAACCACCGACTTCCGCAGGCTTGTGGAGACGCACCAGCGCATGGTCTTCTCGCTCGCCCTCCGCGTCACCGGCGAACGCGGCACCGCCGAGGAGGTCGCGCAGGACGCCTTCCTGGAGCTGCACCGCGAGCTCACCGCCCGCGTCGTCCGGCTGGAGAGCGAGGACCACGTCCGCTTCTGGCTGCGGCGCGTCACGGTGCACCGCGCCACCGACGCCATCCGTCGCCGCGCGCGCCAGCCCGAGGCCCAGGCCGAAGAGTGGATGGAGGAGCACCACGTCGAGCCCGACAGTGAAGCTCTCAGCGCCGCCGTCGTCGCGCTGCTGGAAGAGCTGCTGCGCACGCTGCCGGAGCAGATGCGCGTCGCCGTGGTGCTGCGCTATCAGGAAGAGATGACGCCGGACGAGATCGCAGCCCTGTTGAACCAGCCGCTGGCCACGGTCAAGAGCAACCTGCAGCGCGGCCTGCAACTGCTGCGCCGCAAGGCCGCAGTCACCATGAAGGAGTATGTGCGATGAACGAGTTCGATCAGAAGCAGGCAGAGCGGCAACTGGAACACCGCCTCACCCGGGCGATGCAGCACGTCGACCCGCCGTTCGGGTTCGCCGACAGCGTCATGGCGCGCGCCACGACGGCATCGCGTCGCAACGTGCTGGTGATGTCGCCCCGCGCAGGCGCGTGGATCACCGGTGCCATCGCCGCCATGCTCGCGCTGGGAGTCTTCACGGGCGAGCGCGTGCATCAGCGCCACGAACGCGAGCGCGCCAACCAGGAGTTCGAAACCGCCACACGCATCACCGACCAGGCACTGGCCCACACCCGCGAGCAGCTGCAGCGCGCCGGCGTGCCGCTCGACTAACAGGATTCAGGAACTACGGAGGATAACGTGATGAGAGTAAACAATTGGATGACGATGGCAATCATCGGCGCATGGCTCAGCGTCGCGGCCCTCGCCGCAGCGCAGACCAGCCCGACAGTGAAGGACGATCTCTTCGCCGGCACAGAAGTCTTCGCCAAAGGTGCCAGCGACGTCACCGAAGTCACCATGGACCCCGACACGCTCGGCATGGTCGATGGCAAGGACGGCGGCCGCGCGCACCGCATGGTGCTCAACGTCGTCCGCACCTACAGCTACGACAAGCCCGGCCTGTACAACATGGCCGACGTGGATGCCTTCCGCAACAAGCTCAACACCGGCGACTGGCACTGCTCCGTGCACACGCGCAGCCTCAAGACCGGCGAGTCCACCGACATCTGCAACAAGCACCGCACCGACGACATGACCGAGACCGCCATCATCACCGTGGAGCCGAAGGAGCTCACCTTCATCCACACCATCCGCAAGCGCAGACCCGGCGAATCCGGCGATGGCGACAGCATGACGGTGCTGCCGTCTCTCAACGGCCTCCCGATGATGGCCATGTTGAGCCCCGGCATCGATGCCCGCATCGACGCTGCGATGGCGACCCTCGATTCGCTCGACGTCAACGCGATCCAGGCGCGCGTGCAGGCAGAGATGAAGGCGAACGGCGCGCTCAACAGTGCAGAGATGAAGAAGCGCATGGCGGAGGCGCAGCGGTCGCTGCAGGACGCGCAGCGCGGGATGCAGCACTCCGACACCCTCGACACACCCACCGACAAGCAGCCCGAGTAGCCTCCACTTACAATGAAGCGAGGATGTCTCTTCGCTTTCAAGTTGAAAACACCACGGAGTCTGGCGGTCGTCGCGCGCAGCTGCATCTGCCGCACGGCACCGTCCAGACGCCTGTCTTCATGCCCGTCGGCACCGCCGCCACCGTCAAGGCCGTTCCGCAGAACGTCGTCGAAGATCTCAACGCGGAGATCATCCTCGCCAACACCTACCATCTCTATCTGCGCCCCGGCCATGAGCTGATCGCGCGCGCCGGCGGTGTGCACCGCTTCATGAGCTGGCAGCGCCCCATGCTCACCGACTCCGGCGGCTTCCAGGTCTTCTCCCTCGCCAAGCTGCGCAAGATCTCCGCCGACGGCGTCGAGTTCCGCTCGCACCTCGACGGCTCGAAGCACTTCTTCTCGCCCGAGCACTCGATGGCCGTGCAGATCGCGCTCGGTGCGGACATCATGATGGTCTTCGACGAGTGCGTCGAAACGCCCGCCAGCTGGGAACGCACGCGCGACTCCATGGCGCTCACCCACGCCTGGGCACAGCGCTCGAAGGACTACTGGCTCGCCCACCGCGATGAAGTCCCCTGGACCCGCGTCCTCTCCAGCCGCAGCTTGTCATCCCGCAGCGCAGCGGAGGGATCTGCATCACCCGCCCCGCCGGAGTCCTTCGCCGGCCAGCACCAGGCGCTCTTCGGCATCGTGCAGGGCGGCATGTACCCTGACCTGCGTCGCGAGTCCGCCGAGCGGCTCGTCGCGATGGACCTCCCCGGCTACGCCATCGGCGGCCTCGCCGTCGGTGAGCCCCGCGAGGTCACGCGCGAGATGATCGCGCTCGCGCTCGAAGTGCTGCCCAGCGACAAGCCGCGCTACGTCATGGGCGTCGGCTACCCCGACGAGATCGAAGAGTACGCGCGCATGGGCGTCGACATGATGGACTGCGTGCTGCCCACCCGCGCCGGCCGTCACGGCCTGCTCTTCGTCCGCGAGAACCCGAACGACCGCAGCAGCGCTGTCCTGCGCCTCAACATCAAGAAGCAGGACAACGCCGAGGATCAGCGGCCCATCGACGAAGGCTGTGCCTGCATGGTCTGCCAGCGCTACACGCGCGCCTACCTGCGCCATCTCTTCGCGTGCGGCGAGCCGCTCGGCGCAACGCTCAACTCCATCCACAACCTGGCCTTCTACATGGAGACCATGGACAGAGTCCGCGCCTCGCTCGCAGCCCGCTAACGCCGAGCTACTTCAACTGGTTCAGCGTCTGCACCAGCGTCGGCTGCGGGTCTTCGGCCAGCGCCGTCTTCACCACCTGCGCCTGCATCCACAGGTAGTCCTTGCCCGACGCATTCTTCTGGTAGTGCTGGTTGAAGAAGGTAGGGAAGTCCTGTCCCGCCGGCACCAGCGACGGCTCTTTGTCCAGCTCATCGGTCATCGCCGTCAACTGCTGCACCACCGCGGGATCGTGCTCGCGCCAGTACGCCAGCGCCACGCGATTGGCCTGCAGTTCGGCCTGGTACGGCGTCAGCTTCAGCGTCAACTGCTTGCACGCCTCCCACCAGCGCACCGTGCCCACAATCAGCACCCAGTGCCGCGCCTCCATCTCGAAGAGGTCCTTCGCCTGCGCGTCGGTGGCGCCCGCACCGGCCAGCTGTGCGAAGACGCTCTTCTCCTCCGGCTTCAGCTGCGGCCAGTCCGGCGTCACCAGGTTGTCGGTGTCCTTCTCGTACTCGCCAAACAGCGGCGTGTCGGCAATCACCACGGCCGGCGCGGGCAGGCGGCAGTAGAACCCGTCCTCCCCGATGCGATCGATAAAGGCATCGCGCGTATCGATCGAGTTCTGCAGCGTCGGCGGATTCTTGAAGTCCGACGGCTTCTCCGGCTTCTTCATGTGGAACTGCGCGGCTGCGACAGGCGCGCCTGCCAGCAGGCCTGCTGCGGTCAGCAGTGCGGTCGCAATGTGGGTCCGAAGTCGTGTCATCGTAAGCGATCCTCCATCGGGCAAGTGGCGCACTCGCGCCGCCTCACCTCGTTCTGTTGAGATGCACACAGAACAAGCCGTGTTCTTCTGGCTCTGAAGTTTCACTCTACGCGGCTCGCGCTGCCCTGGGGAGTATCCGGCTAGGCGCATCGCCGCCGCGCGCGTCATCATCACCACGCGGCATCACGTCCCGCAGAACGTCTGCAGCACGCGCTCTTCCGGTCGCGCCGGGGTCACAAACCGCTCGCTCCCGGGCCGCCCGTCCGCGTCGTCGAAGGGCCGCGACAGCGCCGCCACCAGCTCCTCAAACGGCTGAAAGTCCATGCGTTGCGTCGCCGCCTGCAGCGCGAACTCCACTTGGTGGTTGCGCGGAATCAGAAGCGGATTCACGCGCCGCATCGCCGCCGCGCGCTCTGCGGGCAACGTCGCTTCCATCCCCAGCCGCTGCCGCCAGCGCCGCTCCCACGCATCGAACGCAGCCGGCTTCGCAAACAGCGAGCGCGTCCCCGCGTCCTCCGCCATCGCGCTGCCTGCGGCCGCATCGCACAGCCTGCGGAACGTCAGCGTGTAGTCCGCGCGATTCTCCGCCATGCACTGCAGCAGCTCTTCGCCCAGCGCCGCATCGCCTTTGTGCTCGGTCGACAGGCCCAGCTTCTGCCGCATTCCCGCATCGCGCGCCGCCTCATAGTGCACGCCAAATCCCTGCAGCGCCTCATGCGCGGACGCCATCCCGGCCTCGTCGCTGCCCTCTTCCTCCACCAGCAGCGGCAGCAGCGTCTCCGCCAGCCGCGTCAGGTTCCAGTGCAGCGCGTGCGGCTGGTTGCTGTAGCTGTAGCGCCCCTGCTGGTCGATCGAGCTGAACACCGCCTGCGGATCGTACGCCTCCAGAAACGCGCACGGACCATAGTCGATCGTCTCGCCCGAGATCGACGTGTTGTCCGTGTTCATCACCCCGTGGATAAAGCCCAGCAGCATCCACTGCGCCACCAGCTTCGCCTGCCGCGCAATCACGCCGTCCAGCAGCGCGCGATACCGTCGCGTCGCCGTCGCCGCCTCAGGATAGTGCCGCGCAATCGTGTACTCGGCCAGCGTGCGAATCCCGTCAAGGTCTTCCTTGCCCAGGAAGTATTGAAACGTGCCCACGCGCAGATGGCTCGCCGCCACGCGCGTCAGCACCGCACCGGGCAGCGCCGTCTCGCGCAGCACGCTCTGGCCCGTCGTCACCACCGCCAGCGCCCGCGTCGTCGGCACGCCCAGCGCGGCCATCGCCTCGCTCACAATGTACTCGCGCAGCACCGCCGCCAGCATCGCGCGGCCATCGCCATTGCGTGAGAACGGCGTGCGCCCCGCACCCTTCAGCTGCACGTCATAGCGCAGCCCATCGCTGCCGATCACCTCGCCCAGCAGGTTCGCACGGCCATCGCCAAGCTGGCGTACAAAGTACCCGAACTGGTGCCCTGCATACGCCATCGCCAGCGGCTCCGAACCCGCCGCAACCCTGTTGCCCGACAGGATCTCCGCCAGCTCGTCCGTCGCCAGACCCGCAAACCCCAGCCGCTCGGCCAGCTCCGTATTCAGCTTCACCAGCCGCGGCGCTGCCACCGCCGTCGGCGACACCCGCGCATAGAACCGCTCCGGCAGCCGGGCATAGCTGTTGTCAAAGTGCGGCATCGGGCTCTCGATAGGCATCATGGCGCGCTCAGGCTGCTCCATGCAGCAGCGGCACAATCATCGCCGCCGCCGCCGTGCAAAACGTCTCGGAGGGCTCGCGGTCGGGCCTGCGCGACCACTCCCGCGCCGCTCCCAGCACCGCCGACGCCGTCGCCGCAGCCCGAATCGCCGCCGGCATCGTGCCAGGCGCAGGATGCCGCTGCAGCCCGTCCAGCAACATGCCCCGCACCACCGCCACAATCGCTGCCTCCAGGTGCGGCTCCATCTGCAGCTGCCGCTCGCAGCGATCCCCGTGGGTCAGCGTCAGAAA
>JAJZFE010000166.1:0-387 GCA_021798655.1 Acidobacteriota bacterium
GAGGTGGAGGTGACCGCCTCGAAGTACAGATCCGCAAACTCGCCCCCGGCCGAAAGCGCCTCGCCGAGACAACGCTCCAGCAGCCTCTCGGTCAGGCCGAGATGGGTCAGAAAGTAGCGTTTGTGGTCCGGAGTTTCGGAATGGAGTAGGTTTGGAGCGGCTGCCATTAACCTAATTGTAGTCTTATATCACCACTCGCTCTTAATTGTGCCGGAATGGGCGCGATCACCGGACGCTTTTTAGCGGCCGTGCGAGGGATCAGGGCTGCTGGCCAGGTCCATGTCGAGGAACACAGCGGGAAAGCCAGGAGCGTAACAGTTGCCGTCGGCAGCGTACGTCTTTGCGCAGGCCCGCGTAAGCTCCGGCCGGCGTGGCGATTGCGAGTAC
>JAJZFE010000166.1:397-6379 GCA_021798655.1 Acidobacteriota bacterium
GGCGGAGAGTGGCCGGGCGTTGAGGGTGCAGCCGGGCGCGGGCGGGCAGGCATCCTGCGCGTCGAACATGGCGATCGGATGCAGATGGCCGGTAGTCACGTGAGAGCGGATGTCGTCGATCGTGGTGATCGTCTGGCCGGGGCCGTCGTGCACCGGCTGGCCGCTGGCGTAGACGCCCGCGCGATAGTCGCTGGCGGCGACCGCTTCGGTCCACGCGAGGAGATAAGCGGCCTGTTCGTCGAGCAGACGCCCGCCCTCCTCCTGGTCGAGGAAGAGAATCGTGTGTACGGGGAAGCCCTCGCTGCGTGCTGCGGCAATGGCGACGGCGGCGTCCTGGCGCGCGAGGCTGGCGGGCGTGCTTCCTTTCTTTTGAGCTTTCAGAATCTCGGCGTCGAGGCGTCCGTTGGCCAGCACCAGAAAGCCCCAACCCTGCTGCCGCAGCAGCGCGCGCTTGCCCTGCCACGAGTTCGCGTCTTCGCCGGGAGGATTTGTCAGCCAATACCCCACGAAGGCGAAGGTGCGGTGCATGGCGGCCATCACGGCATCGCCCGGATAGTCGTTGCTGTCGAAGCCGCGATAGCCTCCGGCGACGGCCCCAACAGACGGATCAGGCACAGGGGAATGCGTTACCGCTGGCTCGGCGGAGGGCTGTGCGAGTTGGTTGGGGGCTGCAGAACTTGTCGCGCCGCTGCCGCGTGAGCAGCCGCCTGCGGCCAGAGTGGCAAGCCCCAGAGTCAGGCCCAGCCCGAAACTCAGAACCGCACGTTGCATAGTCTTGGCCCTCAACCTCAGCTTACATCGTCGCTGCTGCCGGAGATAAGCTGGGGGCGATTGAGCCAGACGTATTGTCTTCGGTCTACAATACTGTGACGCAAACGGCCACGCTTCACCGGCTCTACTTCCAATCAAGGACATGCACGATGGCACCCGTGATCGACCCACGTTATCCGATTGGCAAATTCACGCCTCCCGCAACGATCTCGCCAGTGGACCGCCGAACGGCGATTCTCCACATCGAACAGATGCCGGAGTTGCTGCGAAGCGCCGTGCGCGATCTCGACACGATCCAATTGAACACGCCATATCGCGAAGGTGGATGGACAGTGAAGCAGGTGGTGCATCATCTCGCGGACTCGCATGCGACGGCGTTTCATCGCCTGCGCCGCGCCCTCACCGAGGACTGGCCCGTAGTCTACGGCTACAACGAAAAGGCCTTCGCCACCCTGCCCGACGCCATTGCTCCGGCGGAGTGGTCGGTGGAGTTGATTGAGGCTGTGCATGCGCGCTGGGTACTGGTGCTGCATGCGCTCACCGAGACACAGTGGAAACGTGGTTTCAAGCATGTGGAGCGCGGCCCGACGACGATTGAAGCGGCGACCTTGCTCTACGGCTGGCATTCGCGGCATCACCTGGCGCACATCACGCATCTGCGCGCGCGCAAGGGCTGGTAGCCAGCGTGCCGCTTCCGCAGTCCGCCGAGATTCACCTGGCCACGACTCCCGAGTCCATCGCCCGCTGCTTCGCGGTGATGCATGAGCTGCGGACGGGGCTCTCCAGCGCAGAGGAGTTCGTCGCACGCGTGCAGCAGCAGCAGGCTGAGGGCTTCCAACTGGCCTATCTGGAGCGCGAGGGCGAGGTGGTCACCGTCACCGGATTTCGCGTGCAGCACATGCTGGCGACCGGGCTGACGATGTACGTCGACGACCTCGTCACCGGCGACGCTTTTCGCTCGCAGGGCAACGGCAAAATCATGTTGGACTGGCTGATCGAGCAGGCTCGGGAGCAAGGTTGCGATATGTTTTCGCTCGACTCCGGCACGCAGCGGCGCGACGCCCACGCCTTCTATCTTCGCGAACGCATGCGCATCTCGAGCTTCCACTTCGCGCTGCCGCTGAAGTAGGCGATTCCACTACAGCGGCGATGGTGCTACCCTTCGAATCATGCCGCCGCCCCGAGCTTCTTCCGCGGATCAGTCAGCCTCGCAGCCGAACGCTGCGCATGCGTCTGCCCAGACTCCTGCCCACATCGCCACGCAGATTGAGGCGTTCCTCGCCGACCACCCTGAGGCCGCTGTACTTGAAGACGGCAAGGTCGTCTTCGACCTGCGCTCGGCGAAGGCTTCGCTCAGCACCGAGCACAACCGCTGCACGCTGCACCTGTGGAGCGAAGAGCGCAACCTGGTGCGGCAGATCGTCTCCGCAACCGAGCGTGCGGGCTCGTTGCGGCTCGCAACGCAGCGCTTCGGTCATGCGCAAACGAAATTACTCGAGCTGGTCGCATCGCGCGAGCGACGAACGCCGACCACGCGTGAGACTGCGCGCCAACGCTACGTGCACACGCTTGAGCGCGTGCTGAGGCGTGTCTTCGCAGATTGGACCTGCGAAGGCTTTCGCACCGCGATGGATCTGGAGCGTAGCTTCGGCCCGGCGTACACGCGCGGTTCGCTGGTGCGCGGCAATGCAGCGTGGGCCGTCATCGGCGTCAACGAGCAGGAGAGCGCGACGGTCATCGACGGCATTCTCACGCTGGGGATTCTGTGGCTGCACCACTGCCGCGAGCACTCCGGCGGCCGGCGTTTATATCAGGGCTTGAAGGTCGTCGTACCGCGCGGATCGGCGCAGCTTACGCTCTCGCCCATGGCGTGGCTGCATGAGGATGCGGCGCAGTGGGAGCTCTGGGAGTTCGAGCAGAGCAGCGAGGAACTCACGCAGCGCGACCCCACCGATCAAGGCAATCTGCGCACACGGCTGGTGCATCTGCCCGACGAGCACGCAGCGCGCGAACGCTTCGCCGCAGGCATTGAACAGGTGATGCAACTGGTGCCTCGCGATGAGCAGCATCGTGTGGAGCAGCGCCTGCGCAACACCGCCGAGCTTGCCTTTCTGCTGCACGGCATGGAGTTTGCGCGCGTGCGCATAGGGCTCGTGCCGAACAGTTTCGCGCAGACGCTCGAGATCACCGCAGGCACCGGAGCGAACGAGACGCCGCTCACCGAAGGCAATCGCGCGCGGCTCGCGGAGACGATCGCGGAACTCTTCGCGCGTCGTCGTGCTGCGGAACCTTCGGGCGTCTTCGCGCGCCGAGGAGCCTCGCCTGCGCGCAGGATTGGTGCGCCTTCGACATCGCCTGCGCATGCGCGGATGCAGACGCGAGCGCGTCATGGCATGGGCCCGGCAACGCAGGACCCGCTGTACCGCGCAGCGCCCGAGCGCTGGCTGGAGTCGATGCTGCGCCGCGATCTGGCGCCGCTCACGCGCAGTCTGGCTCCGCCGACACAGCTTCCTTTGCGGCGAACGGTGGAGTCCTTCGCGAATGAGCGCGACCCGGACACCATCGGCAACCGCGCCGACGCTACCGAGGCGCGTGCGCAAGAGGTGGATGGAAATCGCCTCGACGCCGATGCCTACGAGAGCCGCGTTATTCCGCGCCTCGATCCGCACCACGTCTACTCGCAGGTTGCCGCGATCGCCGGCGCGAGCGATCATGGCCTGCTCGATCTTCTCGGCGTCACTGCGGATGGCCGGCTCGCTGTGATCGAGTTGAAGGTGGATGACGATCTGCACCTCGCTCTGCAGGGCCTCGATTACTGGATTCGCGTGCGTCAGCATCACCTGCAGACGGCCGACGCGACGACTGGCCTGGGCGAGTTTCAGCGGCATGGATACTTTTGCGGTGTCGAGCTTTCGCCGTTGCCACCGCGGCTGTATCTGGTTGCTCCGTCGCTGCACATCCATCCTGCTACGGAGACGATTCTTCGCTATCTCTCGCCGCGCGTGGAGTGGAATCTGCTCGCGCTCGACGAGCGCTGGAGGCAGCAGATTCGCGTGGTCTGGCGCAAGCAGAGCGGCCGCTAATCAACTGTGCATCGCGGGGCATGTTGCTGCCATCCAAGAAAGCGAAGGAGATTTACGATGGCAACTGCAACAGTGGTATCGAAGACATTCAAATTGGGTGGAGAGCTGGAGATTCATCGCCTGGGCTACGGCGCGATGCGCATCACCGGCAAGGGAATATGGGGAGAACCAGCGGATCGAGAGAGCGCGAAGAAGGTTTTGCGGCGCGCGGTCGAACTGGGCGTGGACTTCATCGACACCGCTGACAGCTACGGCCCCGCGGTGAGCGAGCCCTTGATCGGCGAAGCTCTCGCGCCCTATGCGAAGGGCACGGTGATTGCGACCAAGGGTGGGCTCACGCGGCAGGGGCCGGATCGCTGGCTGCCCGTTGGGCGTCCCGAATATTTGACGCAGCAGGTGGAGATGAGCCTGCGCTGGCTCAAACGCGATCGGCTCGACCTCTGGCAGTTGCATCGCATCGATCCGAAGGTGCCCGTGGAAGAGTCGCTGGGCGCGATTAAGACGCTGCAGACGGCAGGCAAGATTCGCTTCGTCGGGCTGAGCGAGGTCTCGGTTGCGCAGATTGAGCAGGCCCGCAAGGTCATCGACATCGTCAGCGTGCAGAACGAGTACAACCTCGGCAATCGCAAGAGCGAAGCCGTGCTCGAGTATTGCGAACGCGAAGGCATCGCGTTCATCCCGTGGTTTCCTGTGGCGGCGGGCAAGTTGGCGCAGCCGGGCGGCAAACTCGATGAGCTTGCGAAAAAGCATGCGGTAACGGTCTCGCAACTCTCGCTGGCGTGGCTGCTGCATCGCTCGCGGGTGATGCTGCCGATCCCGGGTACGTCGTCGGTGGAGCATTTGGAACAGAATCTGAAGGCCGCCGATGTGACGCTGAACGACACCGAGATGCAGGAGCTGGAGGTCGCGGCGAAGTAGGATTCGCCGCGGCAGAATACTTCCCCATCATGGGTTGCGTTCGCAGCACGACTGCGGTCATCGAAGCGCTCAGCGGCGCCTGGCAGGCTGCTGCTGAGCGCTTATCCCATCCATGCGGGCGTTGCGTCAAGCTCCGCGTCCGGCTCTATCGCCGCCTTGGGCGCGATTCCATCTTGCGACGCATCGCGCCGGGTGAAGAACGCCTCGACCTTGTCGATCACCTGAGCGCCACGTTTGGCTTCGAAGATCTCGCGGCGCAGCGTGGCGCCGCCCGGAACGCCGTGTGTGAACCAGCTTGCAAACTGTTTCATGCGTCCAATGGCGTCGCGCTGCGCACTCTCGTGGTTGCGCTTCAGCCGCTTCTCCAGGTCGCTCTCGGCGGGGCCCAGCACCTCGGGATGCTCGGCGACCTCGGCCATCAGGCGTTCAAAGTAGTCGCGGATCATGCGATAGCGGTCCATGTCCGTGGGTCTGTCATAGACGCCGACGCCGGTGGCCTGCTTGCTCGCCGTGTACTGCGCAATCTGCCGAAAGATCCAGGGGTTCGCCGGTGCAGCACGGCCAATCATTACCGCATCGCAGCCGGTGGCTTCGATCATCGCAGCCGCATCTTCGGGCGTGCGGACGTCGCCGTTGCCGATGACGGGAACGCTGACCGCATCTTTGACTGCGGCAATCCACTCCCAGCGAGCGTCGCCGGCGTAGCCCTGTTCGCGCGTGCGTGCGTGCAGCGCAACGGCGTTCAGGCCGCAGTCTTCGGCCATCTTCGCCAACTCCACGCACACGATGTTGGTGTCGCTCCAGCCCATCCGAAACTTCACGGTGAAGGGAATAGAGACGGCCCTGCGAACCTCCTCAAAGATCTCGCGGATGCGCGGCAGATCGCGCAGCAGGCCGCTGCCGCCGTTGCAGGAGACGACGCGCTTGGCCGGGCAGCCCAGGTTCAGATCGACGAGATCGAAGCCTGCATCCTGGCAGATGCGCGCGGAGTCGGCCAGCGTGGCCGGGTTTGACCCGAAGAGTTGCGCCGAGATCGGATGCTCGTCCTCGTAGTAGGTGAGGTAGCGCTTGCGCTTGGTCTCGCGCATGCGGCTCAGCCCGTCGGCCGAGGTGAACTCCGTCATGATGAGCCCGCAGCCCGAGACCTCGTTGCTCGTCGTGCGGTCCACGTCGGCTATCTCCGCCGGATTCGCGAACATCGACGCATTCT
>JAJZFE010000166.1:6389-6722 GCA_021798655.1 Acidobacteriota bacterium
CGCATTCTTGATGAAGCGCCGGAAGACCGTGTCGGTGACGCCGGCCATGGGAGCGAGCACGGTCGCGGGCGCAATGCGCACTCCGCCAATGCGCATCTCCGCAGGCACGCGAGCCTCATGCGGCATCGTGCGCGGTGTCGCGAGCGCGTTGGCAGGGTCCGTATTTTCCCAGTTCTTTTTCATGTACGTGTCGCGTTCCAAGGGGCTGACGATCTGTCCGGCGGTGCAGGAGTTTGTGTGCAACAAGAAAGGCCTCCGCGCATCGCAGAGGCCTCTCGGTTAGGGGATTCGCGAGAGTTATTTCGCGTCGTTGGCGGCGATCGCGGCCTTCTT
>JAJZFE010000431.1 GCA_021798655.1 Acidobacteriota bacterium
CAGCTCGCGCGTACGCAGCGCCACACGCGTCTCCAGCTCGGCGTTGGATAACTGCAGCTCCTGGTTCAGCTTCGCGATCTGCTCGTTGTTCTCCTCGATCGTCTCGCGCTCCTGGCTCAGGCGGATCAGAAACTCGAAGGCCACCACCAGCAGAACAAAGTCCAGCAGAAACGCCAGCACAAACGTGGCCCACACCTCGCGGCGCGCACGATCGGTATCGCGCATCCGCTCCTGCAGCAGCCGCCGCTCTTCGCCCAGCAGCACCCGCATGGAAGACTGCACATCCTCAATGCGGTCGGGCGTGTCGTTCACCACACCGGCCAGCAGCTCCGCGTCGATGGATCCGCTGGGATGACCATGACGCTCGGCCATGCTGTCGTCCAGCACGGTCATCTTGGCGGCGATGCGGGCGCGCAGCTTCATCAGGTTCTGCTGCTGCGTCGCGTTGTCGCGCGTCAGCAGCTGCAGATCGTCCAGGCTCTTTTGCACGCTCTGGCCGGCTTCGTTGTACTCGCGCTCAAACTGCGGCGAATCGGTGAGCACGAAGCCGCGCGCGGCGGCCTCCGCATAGCGAATCCGGCCGAGCAGCTGCTCGGTGGCCGAGATCACTTCCTGCGAATGCGTGAGCCAGCTTTGCTCATAGAACACCTTGCGCAGCGCGTTGGCCGCGAAGAGTGTATTCAGCAAGATCACGACGATGGCCCCCACGAGGGCAAGCCGGTACACATCCCTCTTCCGCATAGGGGCTCCGTTGACGATGGATGCGAGGAGATGCCGGAGGGTTGCCAGTGGGATACGCCCTATTTCGAGGCCATTGCGAGCTGTTGCTGGTACTCCTCGTATGGGCCCTTGTGATCGGTGATGCGGAAGTCCGACGGGCCGCCCTCGAAGTGCCAGATGTGCGTGCCCGCCTCTTCAATCAGGTCCTGATCGTGCGTCACCAGGAAGACCGTGCCTTCGTACTTCTGGATGGCCTGGTTCAGCGCGTTAATGCTTTCGAGATCAAGATGGTTGGTGGGCTCGTCGAGCACCAGCACGTTCGGCTTCTGCAGCATGATCTTGCAGAAGAGCAGGCGCGCGGCCTCTCCGCCGGAGAGCGCATCGGTCTTCTTCAGGCCCTCTTCGCCCTTGAAGAGCATCTGCCCCAGGATGCCGCGGATGTCTTCCTTGGCGGCCTTGGGATCGAACTGGTGCAGCCAGTCCTGCGCCGTCATGCCGAGCTGGATGCTGCCCTTGTGGTCCTGCGCGAAGTAGCCGATGGAGACCTCGTGGCCCCACTTCACCGTGCCGGAGTCGATGGAGACATCCTTCTCCTCGATGCCCGGCCCGTTGGCCAGCAGAGCCTTCAACAGCGTGGTCTTGCCCTGGCCGTTGCGGCCTACCAGCACGACCTTTTCGCCGCGCTGCACCATGCCGGAGAAGTTGCGGATTACGTGCTCGGTCTTACCGTCGGGCTGCGGATAGCTCTTGTTCACGTTCTCGAACTCGACCACCGTTTTGCCGCTGGGACGTTCGAGTTTGAACGCGATATACGGACGCGCGATGTTGGAGCGCGCCAGTTCGCTGGTCGCGAGGCGTTCGACTTCCTTCTTGCGCGAGTTGACCTGCGAAGAACGCGTACCCGCAGAGAAGCGCGCGATGAACTCATTGAGCTGCGCGATCTTCTTCTCGCGCTGCTCGTTCTGGCTCTCGATGCGGCTGCGGACCTCGGTCTTCTGCAGCACCATCTCGTCGTAGCCGCCGGTGTAGACGATGATCGTCTCGTAGTCGATGTCGGCGATGTGCGTGCAGACGTTGTTCAGGAAGTGGCGGTCATGCGAGATGGTGATGACCGTGCCGTTGTAGCGGGTGAGAAAGTCCTGGAGCCAGTGGATCGATTCGAGATCGAGATAGTTGGTGGGCTCGTCGAGGAACAGCGCGCCGGGGTTGCCGAAGAGTGCCTGCGCGAGCAGCACGCGAACCTTCTGCCCGCCCTGCAGCTCGCTCATCTTGCGCTCGTGCAGCTCGTCGGGGATGTCGAGCCCCTGCAGCAGCACGGCCGCGTTGGCCTCGGCTTCGTAGCCATCTTCGTCGCCGACGATGCCTTCGAGCTCGCCCAGCCGCGAACCGTCTTCGTCGGTCATCTCCGGCTTGTTGTAGATGACCTCGCGCTCCTCCAGGGCCGCCCACAGGGACTTGTTGCCCATGATGACGGTGTCGATGACGCGGTAGGCATCGAACTCGTACTGGTCCTGCTTCAGCACGCCGAACTTGCGGGGGCGGACGACGGTGCCCTTCTGGGCATCAATCTCGCCGGTGAGCACCTTCATGAAGGTGGACTTGCCGGCGCCGTTCGGCCCGGTCAGGCCGTAGCGACGGCCATCAGTGAACGTCACGGAGACGTCTTCGAAGAGCAGCTTCGCGCCGTAGCGCATGGTGACATTGGAGACAGAGATCATTACTACTATTTTCGCATGGCAGACGCCAGCGGCGATAGCTGCGGGGCCCGAAAGGCCCCACTCCAGGCAGGATTACATACAGTCGACGCAGGGGTCGGCATTGGAGTCACGCTTGCGCGACTTTGTAACAAAGTATTCAGCAGTGACCAAGGCTACAGGCAGAAAGAAGACAAGAATGCTCATGGCTCGCTCCAGACGAGTTTCGTTTTCAGGTTAAGTTGTTGATCGTGAGGGCGGTCGCCAAGGCCGCATCGTGCTTGCGCGGCGGGGTCCCCGTTGTTTATTAAGACGCCTGAAAACCCATAAGGTTGCGGTGATTTTTGCAGGCTGCCGATTTTTCAGGTCGCGCGGAGGCTGAAGCGCGGGGCTGGAGCGGCAGCTTCGCCGAGCTGGAGAAAATTCCTGGCAACACAATAGCGCGCGGGCAACCCTGCGGCGTATAAAGACAACGCGGAAGAGACACGCAAGGAGATAAACGATGAATACGAATCTGCACCTGGTGTTTGCAGCGGGCAAGTGTACCGAGGCGTTTGCGTTCTATGAGACGGTGTTCAAGAGCAAAGTGAGCTTCTGCATGAAGTACGGCGACGCGCCGCCGGGAACGCCCGTGACCGAGGACATGAAGGACCTGGTGATGCACACGTCCATGCCGCTGGGCAGCCTTACGCTGATGGGCTGCGACGCGCCGAAGCACATGGGCGTGCCAACGTTCGGGGGCTTCCACATCTCGGTCGATATGCCGGACGAAGACGAGGTGAAGAGGGTCTTCGAGCAGTTGCAGGCGGGAGGCAAGGTGGCGATGCCGTTGAGCAAGACGTTCTGGTCGCCGCTGTTCGGCATGTGCACGGACAGGTTCGGCGTGGAGTGGATGGTGAGCGTGCCCGGCCCGCAGATGTGACGGCCGCAAGCCCATGACGGAAGCGATTCGTCATGGGCTTGCGACTTGCTGTTACACCTTGGGTTTGTCGGCGGCGGTTCCCTGCCGCGGCGCTTCGGTGAGGATGGCGACCTCGCAGTTGTGGCCGAGCCAGCCGCCGCCTTCGACCCACTGCAGGGTGAAGACGATGCTGCCGGTCTGGGCGGCGTCCGTGACCACATCGACGTAGCTGCCCAGCCGGCCGACCTGGTGCGAGTCCACCGTGTGCTGCGTTGCCCAGCCATCGGTGGTGTATACGAGGTGGAAGGGTGCCGCGTCCATCACGCGCAGCGTGCCGCCCTGCACCATCGCGCAGATGGGGCGACTCAGCTGATAGACCTCCAGCCGGCTGGTGAAGTGGCGCTGCTCCTTCGGCACGGCGTAGCGTTCGGCGACGACGGCGATGCGGTCGAAGACCTGGCCATCGGTGACGGTGCGGAGCAGCTTGAGGTACTCCGCGTGGGCCCAGACCAGCGGCTGCGCGGAGCCTGCAGAACGGCCGAAGAACATGCCGCGGTCCGGCAGGTCGGCGTGGTCCCACACCTGCTCCGGCAACATGCCGCCGTAGGAGCTGAACTCCTCCAATGCCTTGATGTAGTGGCTCGCGTCCTTGCCGGCGGCGAACTCGTAGTGCGCGCGTTCGCCGGTCATGATGGGCCACGCGCGGCCCTGCCCCCAGCCGTTGTAGGGGCCGCCATCCTTGCGCTGGCCGTAGCCGTCGTGGTTGTAGCGCCGCCAGCACGGGCCGTACGGCGTGTCGATCTTCAGGATCCTGTCCACCACCTTCAGCGAGTCGATGATGAGCGGGTCATCGGCACGGCGCACGCCGTAGCGCACGAGTTCGAGGAAGCCGGCGTCGATGATCTCGCGCGCTTCGAAGGCGAACTTTTCGCCAGGCTCGCGGTTGGCCAGGTGCAACATGCCCGGCGCGATGTCCTTGTTGTGGAACGGCTCACCCTCGGCTGGCGGACGGATGCGCATGTAGTGGTAGGGCACGTCGGGGTCGAGCACGCCGTCCTGCGTGGTGGTCCACTCGTCGAGATGCGCTTCAATCCAGTCGGCGTAGGCGAGGATGAACTCGCCGAGTTCGTTGGAGCCGTGTGTGGAGCAGATGTCTGCCGCGCAGACGAGTGCGGAGATCACCGCGGCCAGCGTCGAAGGCGAGTAGCCCGCATTCTCCTCCCAGCGCTCCTGCTGCGTGACCGGCGCATAGCGCACGAGGAACGACGCCGCCGCCACGACGAACGGCACGATGTCGAAGTTGCCCAGGCCGTTGGCCTTCCACAGCCGCCACGCGAGGATGACCGGGAAGGCGACCTCGTCGAGTTGAATGCCCTGCCAGTACGGTGTTCCGTCGATCCAGAAGTTCTGTGCGAAGCCGCCGTCGGGATGCTGCGTGCAGGCCAGGTACACAAGCGCGCGGAGAGCTGTATCCACGCGGCCGCAGGCCAGCATCGCCGAGGCGGACTGCACCATGTCGCGCGTCCAGACCAGGTGGTAGCCGCCGAGGTCGTCGTCGGACTTCGACGCGCCCCACGGGATGGAGGCCGAAGCGATGAATGCGCCGGAGTACGTCTTGTCCTCGTGCGTGAGAATGACAGCGTGCGAGACGCGCATCAGCCGGCCGCCGTCGTTCGACGCTGGCGCAAGCTGCACGGGCGGCAGCGCGCGGTGCCACTGGTTGATGAACCGCGCGCGGTGTTCCGCATACGGCGTGGCGAGCGTAGACATCATGTGCGCGAGCGCGGAGTGGTAGCCGTCGCCGGGGGCGATGGCGATGGTGAACTCCGGGTGCTTGCTCACGTCGATCTCGCCCATCATCGCGATGTTGCCGTTGAGCGCCTGGCCGAAGTTCCAGGTCATCCGCAGGTGCTGCAGCAGGTCCTGATAGCCGTCGCTGGTGCCAACGTAGCCGCAGCTGGAACGCGAGAAGCCGCAGTCCGCACCGAAGGCCAGCGCGACTCCGTTCTTCCACGCCAACATGCAGCGCTGGCCGGCAATATCGAGCGAACGCGCCGAGTTGCCCGCGCCGCCGCCATCAAGGTGCGGCGCCAGCAGCGCATAGCACTTCAGCTTGGCCAGCACGTCGGCGTCGCCGGTGATCTTCACGTTCATCAACACCACGGGATGATGCGGGTCAGTGATGAACTCCTTCACAACTTTGTAGCGGCCACCGCGGTCGCTGGCCGTCGCGCGAATGGCGAGCGCGTTCTCGTCGATGTAGTGGAAGTCGTAGTCGAGGTCGCGCTTGTCTTCGTGGAAGAAGCTGGTCTCGTCGGTGAAGAGCAGCTCCATATCGCGCGTCTGCGGACGGTCGATGGTGGGGTAGTAGATCTCGTTCAGCGTGCCGTGCGAGGTAGTGAACCAGATCCGGCTGGAGGCGGCGTAGGCCGTCGCGACTGCGTCCTTGCGGCTTGAAGTCCAGCGCGGTTCAACGCCGGGTCCGCCAAAGGCCGGGCCATCATCGTCCAGCCAGCGATAGTTTCCGTTCGGTTCACTCATGCGCACCATGAGACCACAAAACAGGGGTCTCGCGTTGTATGAAATCGTGCGGACTGAACGAATATCGTGACAGGAGATGGTGCCCGCTGCGCGCAGATGACGAACGCGTGAATGCGCTGTGCGTTCGCGCGGTGCTAAGCTCATACATGGCGACATCGTTGGAGTGCGGTTGTGCATCCAATGGTCTCTGATGCCCCGTGAGGGCCAAACATTTTTCGCTCACTGTGGCGAACATCCGCAACGCACCCAACCCAACAGCACAAAGGAGCAATCCCGTGGCCTTCGAACTACCTGCCCTTCCCTATGACTACGCGGCGCTGGAGCCGACCATCGACGAAGCAACCATGAAGCTGCACCACGACAAGCATCACCAGGCCTACGTGACCAACCTGAACGGCGCGGTGGAGAAGTACCCCGAAGCAAGACGCCTGAGGAGTTGATCGCTGACCTCGGCGCGATCCCCGAAGACGTGCGCGCAGTCGTTCGCAACAACGGCGGCGGCCACGTGAATCACACCATGTTCTGGGAGATCATGAAGGCGGGCGGCGGCGGCGATGCCACCGGCGAGATCGGCGCACAGATTGCCACCGACTTCGGCACGTTCGCCGACTTCAAGAAGAAGTTCAACGAGGCCACAGCGAAGCAGTTCGGTTCCGGCTGGGGCTTTCTGGTGTGGAAGGGCGGCAAGCTGGAGATCGTCACCAAGCCGAACCAGGACTCGCCCATCTCCGATGGCCTGTTTCCGATTCTGGGCAACGACGTGTGGGAGCACGCCTACTACCTGAAGTACAACAACCGCCGCCCTGACTACCTGGCCGCGTGGTGGAACGTG
>JAJZFE010000425.1 GCA_021798655.1 Acidobacteriota bacterium
GTCAGCCCGCGCGCCCGCCCAGCGAAAACCAATCTTTCGATGGATGCGCCCAGCCCCGAACTGCTCTACGTTCAAGGAGTGCCCTAGTCCGGTACAAAGTATCCGCTGCACCTCCAATGCCTCGTCCCCATCCAGGACGGGGCATATTTTCGTGTGGGTCCGAAGCCCGTTCACACCTCCAGCGTGACGACTAACCCACCACCTGCGCCAGCAGCCGCTTCCAGTTCTTCTGGTTCCGCTTGAAGCTCTTCTTCAAGTCATCCAGCGTGCGCTGAAAGTCCTGATTGTCGTTCATCGCGCGCCACGCCGGATTCTTGCTGAACCACGGATAGTTCTCATTGCCCAGGTAGATCGCACGACGCAGCCAGTGCAGCGCCTCCGTGCTGTCGCCCTCCACGGCAAAGTACGTAGCCAGCCGATACGCCATCTCGCTATCGGCCTCGGCCGCGGCCAGGGTGTCTTCGTTGATAAACTCCACCGCGCGTTTGCGCTCGCCCAGCTGCACGTAACACATCGCAATGGTCGGGTACACGATCCGCAGCGAGTTGTCGTCCTGCGTCACCTTTTCCAGCGTGACCACCGCCTTCGACAACTGCCCTTCGCGCATCTGCTGATAGCCCTGCGAGATGCGCAGCATCGGCTGGCGCGGCTCCAGCGTCAGGCCCTTCTCGATCTCGTCCGCAGCCAGCTCCAGCTGATTCTGATACTGGTACACCCGCGCACGATGGTTATAGATCATCGCCGCATTGCCCGGATTCAGTCGCAGCGATGTATTGAACTGGTCCAGCGCCTCTTCGTACAGGCCGTCAATCCGCAGCGTCAGCCCGGCCACCAGGTGCACGTTCCAGTCGTTCGCAGCAGACTGCAGCAGGTGCTCGATGCCATGCCGCGCGCTCTCCTTCTCGCCGCGGCTCAGCAGCATGTACACGCGATACAGGTTCGCCTCCACCGAGCCGGCATCGCGCTCCAGCGCCTTGTCAAACGCGCGCCGCGCCTCCAGCACGTGCATCTGTCCCCCAAGTCCGTGGCGCGCATACTGCAGATGCGTAATGCCCAGCCCCGACCATCCCGGCGCATAGCCCGGATCACGCTTCACCACGCCATCAAACAGCTCCCGCGCGCGGTCCAGTTCGTCGCGATTGCCCGTGCGAGACATGAACGACGACAGCAGCGCGCGCGCCTCCAGGTACTCTTCCGAAACATCGTCGCCCAGCGAACGCACACTCGTCGGGCCAATCGCCTTCACCAGCCCGCCCTGCAAACCTCCGTGCAGCTCTGCAAACACCTCGTCACAAATCTCGCTCTGCACCGCGATCAGGTCGAACGAACCAACACTGATGGAGCCACCCGTGCGCACACTCTGGCCATTCACATCCAGCAGCTGCCAGCTCAGATCAAACCCCTTCTCCGAGCGCAGAAAGCTGCCGGCGAGCACAAAGTCCACCATCAGCTTTTTCCCCAGGCTCAAAGGATCAAGTTGGTTCGTTGCCACGTTCATCAGCGCGCTGGTCGGCCGCACCAGCAGCGACGGCACCTTCGCCAGCCGCGCTGCCAGCGCATCGGCCAGCGCAAAGCCATAGAAGTGCGTCGCGTCGTCCGCAGCAAGGTTCACAAACGGCAGCGCCACGATACTTGGCCCTTTGCTCTGCGGCGTCGTGGTGCTGTCGCGAAAGCGCTCCGCCAGCATGGACAGAATGCCCGTCGTCCGCTTCTCTTCCTCCGGCGTCTCCATGTCCAGCCGCTGCTGCGCGCTCATGTTGATCGCACCTTCGCCAGGCATGATGGCCGCATCCAGCTGCAGCGACTTCACAATCGTCCGCAGCCCCTCGCGCAGCTCCGCCGCCGAGCCATACCGCTCCGACGGCTGCTTGGCCAGGCAGCGCAGGATCACGCTCTCCAGCTCCACCGCCAGGCCCGGCACAATCTCGCGCAGGCTCGGCGGCTCGGCATACTGGATCGCGCGAATGCTCTGCAGCTCCGCCGCATCGGGCCGGTGGAACGGATGCCGTCCACTCACCATCTCGTACAAAATCACGCCGACCGCAAAGATGTCGCTCTGCACGCTCGACTGCCCGGTCACAAACTGCTCCGGCGCCATGTACGCAATCGTGCCGCCGCGCGCGGTGTACGTCGCACCCACCAGCGCCGGCGTCACCGGCTGCTCCGTCAGCGAAGGATCAAAATCCGCGTTCTCGCGCTTCAGCTTGCGCGCCAGGCCAAAGTCCAGAATCTTGATCAGGCCGCCATCGGTCAGCATCACATTCGCCGGCTTCAGGTCGCGATGGAAGATGCCCATGTTGTGCGCCGCCGCCAGACCGTCCGCAATCTGCATTCCACTCGACAGCACCAGCTGCGCGTTCGCGGGCCCTTCGCCAATCACCTTGTCCAGGCTCTTGCCAGGGATGTACTGCATCACGATGTACGCTTCCCAGTCGCCCGTATCCAGCTCCGTCTCGCCCACCTCATAGATCGCGCAGACGTTGGGATGGTCGATCGCCGAGGCCAGCCGCGCCTCGCGCAGCTGCGTCGCGCGCACCTGCTCCGGCGTCTGCGACCCGCGCTTGAGCAGCTTCAGCACCACCGGCCGCTGCAGCAGCGTATCGTTGGCCAGAAACACCACCCCGCTGCCACCGGAACCGATCTTGCGAAGAAACTCGTACTGCTTGATTACGCGACGCGCCATAAACCTCATTATCGCAGTTGCGCCGCCGCTCTTCGCAACAGGCTTTCTCTTCCCGCAGCAGTCAACCCTTTTTGGTCATCCTGCATCCTACGGTCTGTTCCAGAACTCATCACGTCAGTCAGCGCGGGCATCGCACTCGCGCAGCGTCCACCGCTCGATAGCACCGCTCGATAGCACCACTCAATGGAATGCTCCCATGCCTGCCACACTGCTTCTGGTCGACGACAACGCCATCCAGGCCGCCACCCGGCAGGCCATCCTCAAACGCTCCGGACACCTCGTCCTCGTCTCGCTGACGCCGGAGCGCGCACTGGAACAGCTGCGCAACCAGCAGGCCACCGCCACGCCGATCGACCTCCTGCTCACCGACCACCTGATGCCCGGCATGGACGGCGTCGCCTTCATCACCGCCGTGCGCGCCTTCGCGCCCACGCTGCCGGTACTCGTCATCAGCGGCATGGCCGAGGCCGAACGCGAGTACGCCGCGCTCTCCGTCCACTTCCGCGTCAAGCCGATCCCGCCCCCCATGTTGCTGGCAACCATCGAAGCGATCCTGAATCCCCTCCATCCTTCGATGGACTCCGGCCTGCCCGGCTGAAGGTATCTCCGAAGATCGCACTCCCCGCGCACACACAGCGCACAAGTTTGAGAGAATGGGAGGCGAAGGAATCCTGCCCAGATGTCTCATCCCATGCCGTCGTTCGGTAGTTTCGCGCTGTTGCTGGCGCTCGTCCTCAGCGCCTACTGCCTCGTCGTCGGTTCGCTCTCGCTATGGGCTGCGGCATACAACCGCCCGCTCGCACTGCCCGCATCGCTGCTGCAGGAGACCGCCCGCCGCGCCGGCATCGCCAGCTTCTTCGCCGTACTCGGTGCCACCTTCGCCCTCGTCTGGGCCTTCGCCACCGACGACTTCGCCGTCGATTACGTCGTCCATCACTCCAGCAAAGCACTCTTCTGGGGCTACAAGTTCTCCACGCTCTGGTCCGGCCAGGAAGGCTCGCTGCTGCTCTGGAGCTTTCTGCTCGCCACCTACGCCTTCGTGCTGCGCCTGCGCCACCGCAACGACGTCACGCTCTACGCCTACGCCTCCACCATCCTCGCGGGCATTCAAGTCTTCTTTCTCCTCCTGCTCGTCATCGCGGCGCCCCCGTTCGCCATTGTGCCCGGCGGCATCACCCCGCTCGACGGCTTCGGCCTCAACCCGCTGCTGCAATACCCCGAGATGGCCATCCATCCGCCGATGCTCTACCTCGGCTACGTCGGCTTCTCGGTACCCTTCGCCTTCGCACTCGGCGCGCTCATCATGCGCTATCCCGGCGAAAAGTGGATCGCCATCACGCGCCGCTGGACGATGGTCACCTGGCTCTTCCTCACCTGTGGCATCATGCTCGGCATGCACTGGGCGTACGCCGTGCTCGGCTGGGGCGGCTACTGGGGATGGGACCCCGTCGAGAACGCCAGCCTCATGCCCTGGCTCGGCGGCACCGCGTTTCTCCACTCCGTCATGATGCAGGAGAAGCGCGGCATGATGAAGCGCTGGAACGTCTGGCTCATCTTTGTCACCTTCATGCTCACCATCCTCGGCACGCTGCTCACGCGCTCCGGCCTGGTCAGCAGCGTGCACGCCTTCGCACAAAGCTCCATCGGCAACTGGTTCACGGCCTTTCTGCTCATCGTCTTCTGCATCTGCCTCTTCGTCTTCTTCCGCCAGAACGACCACCTCAAATCCGAGAACCAGCTCGAATCCATCGTCAGCCGCGAGTCCAGCTTCCTCTTCAACAATCTCGTCCTGCTCGCTGCATGCTTCACCGTCCTCTACGGCACGCTGCTGCCTGTGCTCTCGGAGTTCTTCACCGGCGCCAAGATCACCGTCGGCGGCCCTTACTACAACAAGGTGATGGTGCCCATCGGCCTCTTCCTGCTCTTCCTCACCGGAGTAGGCCCCCTGCTCGCCTGGCGCTCCACCACCCTGCGCACCATCCGCCGCAACTTCGTGCTGCCCTGCATCGCCGTCACCGTAACGGCCATCGCTCTGATGCTCGCAGGCGTTCGGCCCTGGCTTAACGACGACGCCACGGGCTCCATCTACGCGCTAGTCTGCTACTCCATCGGTGCCGGCGTCATCACCGCCATCGCGTCGGAGTTCCTCCGCGGAGCCGGCGTCGTCCGCACCCAGAGCGGCAAAAACCTCTTCGCCTCCGCCATCCTGCTCACCCGCCGCAACACCCGCCGCTACGGCGGCTATGTCATCCACTTCGGCATCGTGCTGCTCTTCATCGGACTCGCCGGCGCAGCCTTCAACCAGTCCAAAGAGCTCGAGATGAGCTTTGGCGACTCGGTCCAGCTCAACGGCTACAAGATCGTCTGCAACAGCTTCTCGCAGGATTCGAACAAGGAGTACGACACCGACTTCGCGCTCCTCGACGTCTTCAAAGGCACGCAAAAGATCACCCGACTCACCCCCGAGCGCCGCGTCTACTTCCCCGACACCGACCACGCCCAGGTCTCCACCGTCGTCGCCATCCACTCCACACTCGCCGCCGACCTCTACGTCGTCTTCGAGGGACGCAACGCCGACTCCGGCCGCCCCATCATCAAGATCTTCGTGAACCCGCTCGTCAACTGGATCTGGATCGGCGTCGCCATCGTCATCCTCGGCACGGCCCTGGCGCTCGTTCCCCCGCTCCAGCCCCAGGCCCGCCGCGCGGAAGCTCCCGGCCCTGTCTCAACCTCTTTGTCATTCCGCAGCGCAGCGGAGGAATCTGCATCTCCCGGAGCGCCGATACACTCTGCCGTCGCCACGCAGGAGACTCCCCATGCTTAAACGTTCCCTCCACATCCTGCTCCTGCTTACCATCGCCGTCTCCATGCTCGGCGCTGGCTCCACCGACGCGCGCTTCCAGAAGCTCGGCGGCCAGATGATGTGTACCTGCGGCTGTGCTCAAATGCTGCTGGAGTGCAACCACGTCGGTTGCCCGGACTCGCCGCGGCTCATCGGCGAACTCCACGACCAGCTCGCCGCCGGCCTCACCGACGCCGGCATCCTGACCTGGTTTGCAGACAAGTACGGCCCCACCGTCCTGGCCGCCCCGCTCCGCAACAACCTCTTCGACCGCACCACCTGGTACATCCCCGGCGGCGTGCTGCTGCTCGGCATCCTCGGCGTCATCCTGCTGGTCCGCTACTGGAAGTCCCGCCTGCCACCACCGGTCCCCGTCACCCACACCCCCACGGCGGACGCCCTGCGCGACCGCATCCGCAGTGAAACGGAGTACTGAACTACGCCAACAAGCGCGCCTGTCGCCACGACAGAATCAATTCGAAAAACAACCTGGAACCGAAGGAAACAGAACGTATGCAGGTCATTGACACATCGATCAAGGATTTACAGCTCGTCCGCCCCATCAAGCATGGCGATGATCGCGGCTGGTTTGCCGAAGTATTCAACGCCACGTCGTTCGAAGCCGCCGGGTTGCCCTCCCGATTCGTACAGGACAACCAGTCCTTCTCGCGGCGCGGCGTCCTGCGCGGACTGCACTATCAACTAGGACAGCCGCAGGGAAAACTCGTACGCGTCCTCTCTGGACATATCTGGGACGTCGCCGTCGACCTTCGCCCGGGCTCCCCGGACTTTGGAAAGTGGGCTGGCTTCCACCTGACCGGTGACGAGATCGAGTTCCTCTGGATTCCAGAGGGCTTCGGTCACGGCTTCGTCGTACTCTCCGAGACAGCGAACGTGCTCTACAAAACCACTGGTTTCTACCATCCCGCCGGCGAGCGCTGCATCCGCTGGGACGACCCAACGCTCAACATCCAGTGGCCGCTTCAGGACGTTGGGACACCTTCGGTTTCAGCCAAGGATGCCGTGGGCAAGCTGTTCGCAGAGGCTGATCTGCCCGAACCCTACGCGCAAAAATAGAACATTCCTACTTCCGCGCGTGCATTTCGGCCATCACCGCGGCGACTGATTCCTGCCACTCCGGCAT
>JAJZFE010000335.1 GCA_021798655.1 Acidobacteriota bacterium
CGGCCTTCTGCGCGGCGTCGTTGGCGTCGAGGGCGGCGTCCCAGCGTGTCCAGAGCGCTTCGAGCTGGCGCTGCAGGTCGTCGAGCATGGCGGTGAAACGGGTCTGCGCGGCGGTGAGTTGCTGGCGCGCGTCGGGGTCGTCGCCCATCTTCAATTCTTCGAGGGCCATGTTCAGCTCGAAGGCCTCTTCGAGGAGGTCGGGCGGGGCGACCTGCTTCTTCGCGGTGCCGGTGGCTTTGGCGAGGTCGGTGGCGGCGCGGGACTGCTCTTCAAGCTGGATGCCTTCGAGCGCGAGCAGATACTCGGTGCGAAGGATGGGGTCGCGCAGGGTGCGATAGGCGTCGTTGAGCGCGGAGCTTTGGGCGAGCGCGGCCTGCTGGGCCTCCGGCCCGAGGTGGGCGAAGCGGTCAGGGTGCAGGCGGCGCGAGAGTGCGTAGAAGCTCTTCTCCAGCGCAGCGAGGTCGAGATGCAGATGCTGCGGGAGGCCGAATTGTGTGAAGCAGGTGTCGCTCATGCTGGTTCGATTGTATGCGGAGCAGCGCGCTGCAAGGTCAGAAGGGGATGCGATCCAACGACGTGATGAAGTGGATGCCCGGAATGCTGAGGCTATGCAATGACTTGTCGTTCGTGACAAAAAGCTCAACGCCGATACTGGCTGCGCAGCTGAGTTGAACCGCATCTGCTGGCCGCAAGGACGTTGTTGCGCGCAGGTGCGCGAAGATATCTGCCGCGCCAAGACCGAAGTCTATGACCTTGCTCGCGCTCGTGATGAGGTCGCGGAGAATCTCGGCCTTGGCCACATTACCCTGCCTTCGGGCAAGCACCTGCACCTCACCGACGGTCATCGCCGAGGTAACGAGCTCATCTCGGCGGGTCAACATGCGCTCCCGTAGATGTCTTGCGGCTGGAAGGAATTCGGATTGGCCCTCAAATAAATAGATAAAGACGTTCGTGTCCCAAAAGACCTTGCTCATCCTCGATCGCCCCAGCCGTCGCGGAGGGAATTGACATAGGTATCTGCGCCTTGAGCCCCAAACATTCCCTTTCCGGTCCCGATGGCGTTCAGCAGCGGGTCATTCGCGATGAGCGCTGAGGGAGAGTTCCAAACGGTTTCATACCAGTCGCGTACGCGAACCGGAAGCTTCTCCCAATCGGGATGCGTCGGTGAACCCGCCCTCTGGTCGTCAAACCGATCACCCTCCCTGAATAAACGGCGATGTGTGGCATTCGTCATATAGAGCATCCGGCTGCGATTCGGACGCGGCGGAAGGTTTGCGACACAGTGCTGCCTGACATGCTGCTTGATCGTTTCGGCGGGCGCGTCGCTCAACGTGTGATGAAGGACAGACTCCACAATCTCATCCACAGAAAAGGCATACTGAGCTGGTCTTTGATCGTGAAGGATAGCCGTTCCCACCCAAACCGCTTCAGCCACAGTCAACTGCGAATGCGTGTCGGGAATGCTGGAGTTCCAATGGATCATCGGCTCGAGCACGACGGCTTCTCTCATAGCTTGCACCATATGCGAGAAGCTATCGAATCTAGATGCAGATGTCAATCTAAAATATTTAGTATTATGCCGAGAAGCTGGAGCCGCAGCCGCAGCTCTTGGTGCTGTTCGGGTTGATGAAGTTGAAGCCCTGGCGCATGAGGGTCTCTTCGAAGTCGAGGACCATGCCGGCGAGGTATAGGAAGCTCTTGGGGTCGACGAAGAGGCGGACGGGCCGGGCGCCGGAGGGGTCGTTCGGGGTTTCGAGGCCGGCGCCGAAGGTGAAGGTGCGGTCGCGCTCGCGGGGCTGGGTGTCGAAGCGGATGTTGTAGCTGAGGCCGGAGCAGCCGCCACCGGTGATGCCGACGCGCAGGCCGCCGGCGTCGGGCGTGATGCCCTCCTTGGCCATGGCGATGCGGATGCGTTTGAGGGCGTTTTTGGTGATCTCGATGCCGGCCTTGGCGCGGGGCTCATAGCCCTCGGCGGTCAGCAGGGTCATGCCGGCGAGCGGGTCCTTGTTGGCGTCGGGTGCGGGTGCGCTCATGGACTGGCTGGTGGTGGACGAGATGGAGACCGTGGACATATGCAGATTTGATTCTATCCGGCGCGGGAAGTTGCTGCGTGATTTGGTGTGAATTGTGCGCTGAATCACTGAATTGTTCGAAAAACGGTGCTATGCTTCTGCGCACGTACTGGTATAGGAGGTTGGCTATGCCGAAGTTCGTAATCGAGAGAACGATGCCGGGTGTCGGCAGCATGGGAGAAGACGACCTGGCGGAGATGATGACTGCCTCATGCGAGGTGGTGAAGACGATTGGGCCGCAGATTCAGTGGATCGAATCGTATGTGACGGAGAACAAGGTGTACTGCATTTACATCGCGCCGGATGCGGCGACGGTGCGGCACCATGCGACGCTGGGCGGCTGGCCGGCGGACTCGGTACTGCAGGTGCGGCGGATGATCGATCCGCTGGCACGCGTAATCCGCAATGGAGATGAGACGCTGCCGCCGACGATTGGCGGCTGAGAAGAGCGGGCCTGCTGCTGCAGATGCCAAACCCCACCCATGGCAAAGGCGCTGCCACGGGCGGGGCTGGGAGGAATGCGTATCTGCTTAGTGCGCGGCGACGGCGACGGGGGCCGTTTCGGCGACGCCGTTCTTGGTCTTCCAGTCGCCGATAGCAGCGCGGATCGCGTCTTCGGCGAGCACGGAGCAGTGAATCTTGACCGGGGGGAGCGCGAGCTCCTTGACGATGTCGGTGTTGGAGATGGTGAGCGCCTCCGCGACAGTCTTGCCCTTGACCCACTCGGTGGCGAGCGAGCTGGAGGCGATGGCCGAACCGCAGCCGAAGGTCTTGAACTTGGCGTCCTCGATGACCTGGGTGACGGGGTTGACCTTGATCTGGAGGCGCATCACGTCGCCGCACTCGGGGGCTCCGACGAGGCCGGTGCCTACTTCGGAGGAGGACTTGTCGAGCGTGCCGACGTTGCGGGGATTTTCGTAGTGATCGACGACCTTATCGCTGTATGCCATGGTGTGTTCCTCCTGAGCGAGGCGGCGCGGCGTTGTTGCGGCGGGCGCGGCCTCAAAAGCTTTCTCTGTTAGATGATAACTCGGACTGATTTGGTGCGGGAAGAGATTCGTAGAACGATTCCGTGATTTTAGAGACCCTGGCCTGGGTTCCAGGAGGGGTCCAGCTCCATCACCCACTCATCGACCTCCCGGTGCAAGATGCGGGCATGGAGAGTTGCATTCGTCCAGACCCATTCATCCTGAATGGATTCATACTCATGCACGAGGATGTTGCGGAAGTTTTTGATGGGTGCAATGCGTTCGATGCGATCAGTGGCTTCCGGGAAGTGATGCCGTATGCGGGAGATGACCTCGGCAATGATAATGAACTCGCGTTCGGTGGCGCGCCTGAGTTGAAGGCTGTCGAGGTATTCATCAAGGGATTTGCCTCCGACGATGTCCTCCAGTTCGGTCAGGGCCAGCTGCAGATCTGCCAGATATTTCAGGAGACTACGCCGCATACAGGGTGACCTGCGTCTCTTCGATCTCGCGTCGCAGATAACGATTGGGAATGGTCTTCGAGCTGAGAAGGTCAACCCTGCGCCCCAGGAGCCGCTCCAGTTCTTCGCGCAAGGACGCGTAGGAATCAAACGCGGCACTTCGATACGGTTCTTCGAACTCGATGCGGATGTCCACATCGCTGGTGGAAGGGTCAAAGTCGTCGCGGACGGCGGAACCAAAGACGGAGAGGCGACGCACATGGTGTGTGCGGCAGAGTTCTACAATCTCAGCCTGTCTGGCGGTGATGAACGGTTGCATCGGCGGCTCCCCCTCTGCTGTCAGTTTAGCGAAAAACAGGGTTTGTGCACGATTGTAGCGAGCGGCTGAGCAGCCTCGCGCATCGCAAGAACGCGATGCGCGAGGCCCCCGGCTCGTTGTCGTTCTTCTTCATGCAATTGGCGCAGGCGAGACAGAGCCGGTAGCCGTTGAGGGGGGGGGCTGCGCGAATTCGAAAAGGCAGCTTGAGCAGAGAGCGTAGGCGGGGATAGGGCGAGGTTGGTGTTGCAGCTTTGTCTTCATACAGCCTGATACTCACTTCCGAGCGAGTTGCATGTCTTTTTCGCAAAAATAAAGAGGGCGGCCGTGGGGCCACCCTCTTCGGTGTCTGGTTCCGAATTGATCTTTAGTGGGCGGCCCACTCGATCTTGCTGAGGTCGATGCCTTCCTTGACCATCTCGTAGAGCGGGCTGAGCTCGCGGAGGTGCTGGACGACGGCGATGATCTTGTCCGAGACGTAGTCCACCTCGGCTTTGTTGTTGAAGCGGCCGAGGCCGAAGCGGATGCTGCTGTGCGCGACGTCGTCGCCCAGGCCCAGCGCCTTCAGCACGTAGCTGGGCTCCAGCGTGGCGGAGGTGCAGGCCGAGCCGGAGCTGACCGCGATGTCGTTGATGCCCATCAGCAGGCTCTCGCCTTCCACGTAGATGAAGCTCATGTTCAGGTTGCCAGGCAGGTGGTGGTCCATGTTGCCGTTCACCTGGGTGTAGTCGAGCGCGGTTTCGAGCTTGTTGCGGAGGTAGTCGCGCAGTTCCTTCTCGCGGACGCCCTCGGCCTCCATCTCATTCATGCAGATCTCGCAGGCTGCGCCGAGACCGACGATGCCCGGTACGTTCAGCGTTCCGCTGCGCATGCCGCGCTCGTGGCCGCCGCCGTTGATCTGCTCGGAGATCTGCACGCGCGGGTTGCGGCGACGGACGTAGAGCGCGCCGACGCCCTTGGGGCCGTAGAGCTTGTGGCCGCTCAGCGAGAGGATGTCGATGTTGTCCGTGATGACGTTGACGGGAATCTTGCCGACGGCCTGCACGGCGTCGGTGTGGAAGAGCACGCCCTTCTCGTGGCAGAGCTTGCCGATCTCCTGGATGGGCTGGATGACGCCGATCTCGTTGTTCGCGTACATGATGCTGACCAGGATGGTCTTGCTGTCGCCTTCGGTGACGATGGCGCGCTTGAGGTCGTCCATGTCGATGAGGCCGTCGGCCATGACGGGCAGGTAGGTGATGCGATAGCCCTGCTTCTCCAGCTTCTTGCAGGTGTCGAGCGTGGCCTTGTGCTCGGTGACCTGGGTGATGATGTGGTTGCCGCGCTCGCGATACATCTCGGCGACGCCCTTGATGGCGAGGTTGGTGCTCTCGGTGGCGCCGGAGGTGAAGATGATCTCCTTGGAGGTGGCGCCGATGAGTTTGGCGATCTGCTCGCGCGCCTTCTCGACGCCCTGCTCGGCCTCCCAGCCGAAGGAGTGGTTGCGGCTGGCTGCGTTGCCGAAGATGCCGGTGAGGTAGGGCATCATGGCCTCCAGCACGCGCGGATCCAGCGGCGTGGTGGCGTGGTTGTCCATGTAGATGGGCAGGTGGACGCCTTCGGGGAGGGGCTTGGAGGACTGCGTAACGTTGATGCCGAGAGTTTCTGCCATGGTGATTGCTCCTGAAGATTTGTGCCGCTGCGTGCGAGAAGCAGATTCCTCCGCTACGCTGCGGAATGACAATTCCAAAAACTGTGCCGCAAAACTGTGAGGCTCTAGCGTGCGATGGTGACCAGGCCGCCGGCGAGCGCGGCGTCCGGCGGGTGGTCGGCGTGCTCGATGAGGTCCGCGATGCGGAGCTTGGAGAGCAGGTCGGTGATGCTGTCGTTGACCTTGCGTAACGGCTCTTTGATGGTGCAATGGCCGGCAAGGTCGCAGGTTCCGTGAATCGTGATGCAGCTGGTGATAAAGAGCGGGCCGTCGATGGCGCGGATGACCTCAAAGGCCGAGATATCGTGCGCGTCGCGGGCCAGCGCGTAGCCGCCGTTGGTGCCGGCGTGGGAGACGAGCAAGCCGGCTTTGGCGAGCGTCTGCAGAATCTTGGCGAGCAGCTGCGGCGGAATGTGGTACGCGTCGGCGATGGCCTTGGCCGAGGCTGCGCCGCTGATGGGCTGCGACGCGGAGGGGCACTGCGCCTGCTCGGCCAGGTACTTGAGGGCCATCAGGCCGTAGTCCGCTTTTTTGGTGAGCCGCAGCATAGGGTGGGCAAGCGCGGAGTGGCCGGTGGCCGTAGCTCCGCTTGAGTACAAGTCTACGGAAGGTTGCCGTCAGAAGCAAGACTCATTTGGTCGCATATTGTTGCGCGGGGAGGGGGGAGAGCAAGCGGAGCCGGAATCGGCTATGCTCGATTTTGCCGTGGCTACCTTGAAACAATTTGGCGCAGCGCCCAACCTGCTGACGATGTTGCGGCTGTTTACCCTGCCGTTTCTGGTGATTACGATCCTGGATGGGCGGTGGGTGACGGCGTTTGTGCTGCTGTGGGTGGCGGGCATCAGCGATGGGCTGGACGGGCTGCTGGCGCGGATGCTGAAGCAGCGCACGGTGCTGGGGCAGTACCTGGACCCGATCGCCGACAAGCTGCTGCTGAGTACGCTGTTCGTGGTGCTGACGCATGTAAACCTGGTGCCGCGGTTCGTGACGGTGCTGGTGTTCAGCCGCGACCTCGGGATCCTGCTGATTGCGACGCTGCTGTTTGCGACGAACACGCTGCGGGATTTCCGGCCCAGCCTGCTGGGCAAGGCGAATACGCTGGTGCAGATCCTCGGGGTGCTGGCGGTGATGACGTGCCAGGTGCTGCCGAGAGATCGGAA